>NZ_DATGCW010000045.1:0-3565 GCF_035311605.1 Saliniramus sp. | reverse complement strand
GCAAGGATACGGAGCGGCGGCTGAACGAGTTGCAGGCCGATCTTATCCGCCTCGCCCGGGTTTCGGCGCTGGACGAGATGGGTTCGGCGCTCGCCCACGAGCTGAACCAGCCGCTCACCGCGATCCTGCTCTATCTGCAGGCGGTGGGTCGTGAGTTTTCCCGGGCGCGCGAAAGCGGCCATACAGAGCAGACGGACGAGCGCGCGCGCACCATCCTCGACAAGGCGCGACACGAAGCCCAGCGCGCCGGCCAGATCATCCAGCGCATCCGCTCGCTGGTGGAGAAACGCGGCCCCGAGCGCAAGCGCGTCGCTCTCAATGCCATCATCGACGATGCCGTCGATCTCACCACTCTGGGCCAGGATCGGGGGATCATCGTGGCCCGCGATTATCATCCCGAATTGCCGGAGATCGAGGTCGACCCGGTGCAGATCCAGCAAGTCGTGGTCAATCTGGTGCGCAATGCCTATGAGGCCGTGAAGGGCCGCAAGGGCGGGCGGATCGATATCAACACGAGTATCGAGGATCGTTGCGTGGTGCTCACCATCGCCGATAACGGGCCGGGCATTCCCGCCGACAAGGTCGATGACCTGTTCCAGGCCTTCAAGACCGGCAAGCGCAGCGGCATGGGGCTCGGGTTGGCGATCTCGCGGACCATTGCCCAGACCCATGGCGGCGACCTCACGGTCGATCCGGGTGGTGCGGGACGGGGTGCGTCATTCATGGTACGGTTGCCGTTGCCGGCGCCGGGGTCGCAGGACGATGTCCTGCACGAAACAACGCCGTGAGGCGGCAATGTATTGGGGAGCGTGAGGATATCATGACCGATGAAGTGCTCGATATCGCCGTCGTCGACGATGATCCGCCGGTGCGCGACTCGCTGATGACCATTTTCGAGATCGAAGGCTGGCGGGTGCGCACCTATCCGGATGGCGACAGCTTCCTGGCCGAGGCCAAACGGCAGAAATTCGATTGCGTGATTCTCGACGTGCACATGCCGGGCCGCTCCGGTCTCGAAGTGCTCGAAGCGCTTGGCGGGCATCATTACGCGCCGCCGGTCTTCGTGATCTCCGGCCAGGGCGATATCCCCATGGCCGTGACGGCGATCAAGAACGGCGCACATGACTTCCTCGAGAAACCCTTCGATGCCGACGAGGTGATCGCTGCCGTGCGCGAGGCGGTGGAAGCCACGCGCAAGCGCGCTGCACAGGGCAATGACAAGCTCAGCCTGAACTTCACCGGCGCCGACAGCCTCACCCCGCGCGAGAAGGACGTGCTGGCCCAGATCGCCCATGGGGCTTCCAACAAGGAAGCCGGGCGCACGCTCGGCATCAGCCCGCGCACCATCGAGGTGCATCGTGCCCGCATCATGGAGAAGCTGGGCGCGCGCAACACCGCCGATCTGGTGCGCATCGTCTTCACCGATGGCGGCTGAAGGCGCACTTGTGTCGCCTGCGGGCAGGTGCGACCGTCGCACGGTCTTACCCTTTTCGCATGATGCTCGGGTGAGCGCGAATCGGTACGGCTGACGCGGGAGGCGTGAATGAGCCAGGGCGAGACGGGCCGCAGCAATGGTGATGATGCTGGAGCGGTGCGGAGCAGGAAACGCCCCGGATTGCGTCCCAAACTGCGCCCAAAGGGCCGCGCCCTCGATCATGATGCGCTCGCCCGGGTGCGAGGCCTCCTCGCCGGAATGCCGCGACGGCGCGATCTTCTGATCGAGGCGCTGCACCGCCTGCAGGACGGGATCGGCCATCTCGCGGCACCGGATCTGCGCGCGCTTGGGGAGGAATTCTCGATCCCGCAGGCGGAAATCTTCGAGGTGGCGAGTTTCTACCACCATTTTGATATCGTGAAGGAAGGCGAGACCCCGCCGCCGGCGCTGACCATCCGCGTCTGCGACAGTGTCGCCTGCATGATCGCCGGCGCCGAGGCGCTCGCCACCGCGCTCGAAGCCAGCGTTGATCCGCAGACGATCCGTATCCAGCGCGTGCCCTGTATCGGGCGCTGCGCCGAGGCGCCCGCCGTGCATGTCGGCACCCGCGCCATCGCGCCCGCGACGACGGAGAGCGTGCGCGCAGCGATCGCGGCGGATGATATATGCGAGCCCGTTCCCGTCCATGCCATCGATCTGGCTGCCTATCGCGCCGCCGGCGGCTATGCCCTGCTGGAGGCCTGTCTTGCAGGGGAAAAGACGCCGGAGGCGATCATCGCCATGCTCTCCGATGCCGGGCTGCGCGGCCTCGGCGGCGCCGGATTTCCCGCCGGGCGCAAATGGGAATTCGTGCGTGCCGCGCCGGCCCCGCGCATCGTCACCGTCAATGCCGATGAGGGCGAGCCGGGCACATTCAAGGATCGTTACCATCTCGAACGCGATCCGCATCGCATGATCGAGGGCGCGCTGATCGCCGCCTGGGCAGTGGGCGCCGAGCGCATTGTGATCTATCTGCGCGATGAATATGCCGGCGTGCGCGCGCTTCTGGAGCGCGAGATCGCTTCCCTGCGCGAAGCCGGGCTGGATTCCCACGCGCCGATCGACCTGCGGCGCGGGGCCGGGGCCTATATCTGCGGTGAGGAGAGCGCCATGCTCGAATCGATTGAAGGCAAGCGTGGCCTGCCCCGCCACCGCCCGCCCTATATCGCGACGAAGGGCCTGTTCGGGCACCCCACCCTCAACCACAATGTCGAAACCCTGTTCTGGCTGCGAGACATCATCGAGGAGGGGCCAGCCTGGTTCGCGGGTCATGGAAGGCGCGGGGCGAAGGGATTTCGTTCGTTCTCGGTTTCGGGGCGCGTGCGCGATCCCGGCGTCAAGCAGGCGCCGGCGGGGATTACCGTCAACGAGCTGATCGCGGAATATTGCGGCGGCATGCAGGAGGGCCATGCGCTCGCCGCCTGGCTTCCCGGCGGCGCCTCGGGCGGAATTCTGCCCGCGTCACTGGCAGACGAGCCGCTGGATTTCGGCCTGCTCGACCGGCACGGCGCCTTCGTCGGCTCGCATGCGATCGTGGTCTTCTCCGATCACGATGATCTGCGCAATGTCGCGCTCAATCTGATGCGCTTCTTCCGCCACGAGAGCTGCGGCCAGTGCACGCCCTGTCGCGCGGGGACGCAGAAGATCGTGCAGCTCCTCGAAGACGGGCGCTGGGAGGCGCCGCTTCTCGATGATCTCGCGCTGGTCATGCGCGACGCATCGATCTGCGGGCTCGGCCAGGCGGCGGCCAACCCGGTGACGAGCATCCTGCGGCATTTCCCCGAACGCGCGCCGCAATCAACGCGCTGACGCGCCGCGTCAGCCGCGCAGCCAGAGCGCCCCGTCGCGCACCTCGAAACCGCGCAGGCGGCGCAGGACGCTCATGCCCAGAAGGTTCTTGCCGAGTTGTGCGTCGGGCATGATCACGGCTTCGACGTCATGCAGGATGATCGGGCCGAGGCGGAATTCGCGGATCGTGGCACCATGCGCCTCGACGACGCCGTTGGCGGTCGAGAGGCGGTGAGGCGCGCGGGCGCGGTCGATCTGCAGGCCGGCGGCGCGGGCATCGCTCTCGCGCAGGGCGACGATGCT
>NZ_DATGCW010000044.1:0-4207 GCF_035311605.1 Saliniramus sp. | reverse complement strand
CAGCAGCGACAGCCCGGTGATCACCTCCGGCATTACCATCGGCGCGTATATCAGACCCGTAAACAGCGCCCGCCCGCGAAACCGCCCGTGCCGCGTCAGCGCGAGCGCGGCAAGCGTACCCAGAACCGTGGCGAATAGGGCCGTGACGAAAGCCACACGGATCGTCACCCAGGCGGCGCGCATCAGCGGTTCGTTGCGAAACAATTCCCCGTACCATTGCGTCGAGAACCCGCCCCAGACGGTGACGAGCCGCGATTCGTTGAACGAGTAGATCACGAGCAGCAGGATCGGGATATAAAGAAAGGCGAGCCCCAGCGTCAGCGCCGCCATGTTGAAGAAGGAAAAGCCTCTCATCGGCGCCCCCTCTCGCCTGCGGCCTCGGCCTCCATGCGCCGCGCCTCCGCCTCGCGGAAGATCACGATCGGCACCACCAGCACCACGAGCAGCACCATCGCCACGGCGGCGGCGACGGGCCAGTCGCGGTTGGAGAAGAATTCGACCCAGAGCGTGCGCCCGATCATCAGCGTCTGCGAGCCGCCGAGCAGGTCCGGCACCACGAATTCGCCAGTGATCGGAATGAAGCAGAGCAGCGCGCCGGCGATGATGCCCGGTTTGGCGAGCGGCACCGTGACTGTCCAGAACGCCTTGATGCGCGACGCGCCGAGATCGCGCGCGGCCTCGATCAGCGTCTGATCCATCCGCTCCAGCGTGGCATAGAGCGGCAGCACCATGAAGGGCAGGTAGGTATAGACCAGCGCGATGAACACCGCATATTCGGTATTGAGAATGGTCAGCGGCTGCGAGATCAGCCCGGCGCCCTGCAGATAATGGTTCAAGAAACCCTCCGGGCGCAGGATCCCGATCCAAGCATAGACGCGGATCAGGAAGCTCGTCCAGAACGGCAGGATCATCGCCGCCACGAGGATCGGTCGCCATGAGCGCGGCGCGCGCGCCATCGCATGGGCGATGGGGAAGCCGATCGCGAGCAGCATCGCCGTCGAGATCAGCGAGATCCGCAGCGAGGAGATCAGCGAGGCGATGTAGAGATCATCCTGCGCGAGGAAGATGAAATTCTCGAAACTCAGCGCCTCGAAGAACGCGACCAGCCCCTCCCATCCCTGCGTCAGATCGAGCAGCGGCCAATAGGGCGGCTGCGCCAGGCGCGGCTCGGAGAGCGCGATCTTGAGCACGATCGCCATCGGCCAGAGGAAGAACGCGGCGAGCCACAGATACGGGATGATGATGACGAGCCGGCGGGTGAAACGCAGCATCCCCGCCCCCTCAATCGCGCAGGATCACGGCCGCATTGGGCGCGAAGGAGACATGCACCCGCTCTTCCAGATCGAGCGGGTTTTCCGTATAGCGCGTGGCATTGGCGCGGGTGACGCGGATGATCTGGCCGGTATCGAGCTTGATGCGATAGACCGTCCAGTCGCCGAGATAGCCGATATCCCAGATTTCGCCGGCGAGCGTATTGGCAGCCCCGGCATCGCGCGCCTCGGCTTCGCGAAAAACGCGCATCTTCTCCGGGCGCACCGCGACGGCCACTGCATCGCCGGGGGAGAGTGTCGCATCCGGATCATCGACGCGAAACGCCGCCTCGCCCTCGCTGGCGCGCAGGGCCCAGAGCGCGCCGTCAGTCTCGCGCGCGCCCTCGACGCGGGCCTCGAACAGGTTGATCTCGCCCACGAAATCCGCAACGAACCGCGAAGCCGGCTGCTCGTAGATCTCGCCCGGCGTCGCCACCTGCACGACGCGCCCGGCATCCATCACGGCGATCCGGTCGGCCATGGTCATGGCCTCTTCCTGGTCGTGGGTGACGACGATGAAGGTGGTGCCGAGCGCGATCTGGATATCCATCAATTCGAACTGCGTCTCCTCGCGCAGCTTGCGGTCGAGCGCGCCGAGCGGTTCGTCGAGGAGCAGCACGCGCGGGCGTTTGGCCAGCGCCCGGGCGAGCGCGACGCGCTGCTTCTGGCCGCCGGAGAGCTGATCGGGCCGCCGCCCGGCGAAGCGCTCCATCTGCACCAGCTTGAGCATCTCCGCGACCCGCGCCGCAATCGCGTCCCGCGCCATCCCCTCCTGCCGCAGGCCGTAGGCGATGTTCTTCTCGACGCTCATATGCGGAAACAGCGCATAGCTTTGAAACATCATGTTGACCGGGCGGCGATTGGGCGCCACGCCCGCGAGATCCGCCCCGTCGAGCAGTACCCGCCCCCGTGTCGGCGCCTCGAATCCGGCCAGCATGCGCATCAATGTGGACTTGCCGCAGCCCGAGGGCCCGAGCAGGCAGAAGAACTCGCCCTGATAGATATCGAGCGACAGATCAACTACTGCGACCTGATCCCCGAATCTCTTGGTCACGTCATCGAAGCGAATGAACGGCACCGCGTCAGGATCCGCCCAAGGCGCAAAATCCTGCCGCACCGCCCCGATAGCCCGAACCCCGCCACGCTTCATCCGACCACCCCGGAGAGGATTGCCCCGTCAGGGGTTTAGGGGATTTTGGAGGGTGGGGGAAGGGGAGGAGTGGGGGCGCGGGCTCTGCGCCATCGCGAGGTGATAACGAAAACTGCCAGAACGCCACGCCTCGCTCGCTCGCAACGGCTTCGGTATTAGGACTAAACGAAACTTCTATGGCACTGTCGCTTTGCGAATCAAATATGAGAGAGATCCGATGTCTGTGTATGCGCTCTGGAACAACAAAGGCGGCGTTGGAAAGAGCTATCTGACGTTTCAGGTAGCTTGCGAATATGCACGCACCCATCCCGATCAACGCGTCCTGATAATCGACCTATGTCCACAGGCAAATTCGTCGAGCATGCTCCTTGGAGGAATGGTCAATGGCGAGGTCGTTATTGAGCAGCTGTCAGGATCCAGTCCAGCAAAAACAATCTCTGGTTACATCAACGATCGAATAATGAGTCCGTATGTCAATCCACATTCTGGTTCGTTGTATGTGTCGAAGGTGAATGATTATAATGCATACGTACCGGATAATCTCTACATAATCTGTGGTGACGAGGAGCTTGAAATGCAGTCAAGCCAAGTGCAACTTGCATGCACTGCAGGCCCCGCCGACTCATGGCGAATAGTTCATACTTGGATCAGAGATCTCATCGAAGATGTTCGCAAGTCGTGGGATCAGCGGGAAATAACAGTCTTTTTGGACTGCAATCCAAGCTTCACAATTTATACAGAACTTGCCATGAGTGCATCTGATCGATTGCTTATCCCATTTTCTGCTGATGGCTCTTCGAAACGTGCCGTGAGATCAGTCTTGTCACTAGTTTATGGGATACTTAGAAAACCGGGCCAGATTCAATCCGAATTTTATCTCAACAGCCAACAGTATCGCATGAAATTGCCAATGATATATTCGTATATTGGAAATCGTCTCACGCAGATGAACAATAGTTCCGCAAGCGCATTCAAGAACGTTGTAATGGACATTTTTAACGAGGTCTTCAAGGTTTGGCAAAACAATCCTGCTCTCTTTTACGTGCATCCTACCGGCGAGCCTGCACCAACGAGCAGGCAAGGATTTAGACGCATGTTTGAGGAGCAAATTAACGACGCAAATACAGCCTCGGTTGTCTCCGGCGCAATGGGGATTCCGATATGTAGATTGACTGCGGGGCAGAAGAGCTTTGCCGGGCGAACTGTAATCGTGAACCAATCTCAGCTTGAAAAACAGCAACCAAACATTGCTGATTTTGTTTCGAAGATTGAATAGCAGGATGTGCTGTCGTAGGTGAGTTGCAGAGTAGCTACTGCAATGAATAGCACCATCACCTGCGGCTCTTCCACCTTAAGCTTGTTAGGCGGTTGGCGCATCGTTGCAATTGGAAGCTCCAATTGCCCTCCATGCAAGTCCACCTCTTCCTCCTCCAACCACCCTTCCAGAAACCGTAATACCCGGGCAAGCAGTTCTATCGCCGGCATTGCACCATGATGGAAGGCTTCGCTTCCTTTCCCGGGCTGGCGGCGTCAGGGCTGGAGGTTCATCGGACTGCCTGGCCTCGGCCGCGTGCCGAGATCTTGGGCTTGCGGGGGCGGAGCATCAGTAGCTTCCGGTTCTCGTGCTGAAAGAGGGCGATCGTTCTTCGCATCAGCAGGGGGGTAATGGTCGCACTTAAGTCGGTGATCGAACGAGCTTCCTCGCAGCGCTAACCGAGCGGCACGGGTTCCCGTGGCCGCATCCCTG
>NZ_DATGCW010000043.1:0-6571 GCF_035311605.1 Saliniramus sp. | reverse complement strand
CGCCGGCGCGACGAGACCGAGCAGAACCAGATGATGCAAGGTGCGCGCGGAAAACAAGGCCACCGTCAATGCACAGAGCGGCGCCACAAAGGCGATGAAGGCGGCTGCGCCAGCCAGCGCGAAAGCGCCGCGGCGCATCGCCTTATCGGCGCAATGCGCCTCCCGCAGGCGCCACATGCCCGCAATGCCGATCGCAGCGAGCACAAGGATCAGAAACGGGTCGAAATTCCAACTGGTAGAAAGCGTATCCGGCGTCGGCGCGGGACCACAATACGGTTCGTATCCAGCCATCCTATCCGCCCCTCCGGAAATCGCTGTGACGCGGCTAGTGCCCTTTTACTTTCAGCCTGCTGCCACGCGCTCAACGCAGCGGGCGCGCATCGTGTTCCAACGCCCGCTCAGATACTCGCCCGCATTCTTCCTGTGATCACATCATCGTGGGATCACGCGATCCTGTGCTTTTGTTGATGGCGATCGGAACACTCACGCTGCACGCTCGTTTCACCCGCGATGCACAGTGAAAACG
Organism: Saliniramus sp.; assembly: GCF_035311605.1. Classification (NCBI taxonomy): domain Bacteria; kingdom Pseudomonadati; phylum Pseudomonadota; class Alphaproteobacteria; order Hyphomicrobiales; family Salinarimonadaceae; genus Saliniramus; species Saliniramus sp. Next base: position 6,045 of record NZ_DATGCW010000043.1, on the reverse strand, counting down.
ACGCTGATGGCGCCGCAGCCGCGCCCCTTCCTCCCATACGCGACCGAACCTTGACGGTGAATTTGTGGGCGATGAGCCTGATCGCGCTCGCCATGTTCGCCCTCGCCCTGCCCTTCATCGTCCTGCTGACAGGCGAACGAGCAACGGCAAGAGAATCCCTCTGGGCCTTCTCAATGGGGCTCGGTTTCGGCGCGCTGGCACTCGCGACGCTGCAATTCGCGCTGACCGGGCGGCTTCGCTGGCTGACACATCCCTTCGGCGCGGATATCGTCTATCTGTGCCATCGCTATCTGAGCTGGGCTGCGCTCGCGCTTATGCTGTCGCATTTCGGCATTCTCTATATCTGGTACCAGCCGGCTTTGGGCGCATTGAATCCGCTTGAGGCGCGTTGGGAGCTGACCTCCGGGCGCGTCGCGCTGACCTGCTTCATCGCTTTGGTGATCAGCTCACAGTTCCGCAAATCGCTGAAACTGCCCTATGAATGGTGGCGCTATCTGCATATCGCGCTCGCCATGATCGGCTTTGCCGCCGCCGTCGCGCACGTCCTCGGCGTGGGCACCTATACAGCCGCAGCCGACAAGCGCGCCCTCTGGATCGGCGTTACCGTCGGCTGGGTGGGGCTGCTTGCCTGGTCGCGGATCGGGCGGCCATGGCTGCAAGCCCGCAATCCCTGGATCGTCACCGCCAACGAGGCGGAGCGCGGCGGTGTCCATACCCTGAAGCTCGCCCCGCAGCGGCGCGGCCTGAAACACTGGAAGCCCGGCCAGTTCGCCTGGCTGTCAATCGGGCGCTCTCCCTGGGCGCTGAAGGAGCACCCCTTCACCATCTCGTCGCCGCCGGAGACGGGTCCCGATCTGTCCTTCTCGATCAAACCGCTCGGCGACGATACGGCCCGCCTCGTGGAGGTTGCCGTCGGCACGAAGGCCTATATCGACGGCCCCTATGGTGCCTTCTCGATTGATCGCGAGCCGGACGCGCCAGGCTTCGTGATGATCGCGGGCGGCATCGGAATCACGCCGATCTTCGCCAATCTGAAGGCGCTCGCGCTGCGCGGTAATCCGCGCCCCGTCATCCTTTTCTACGCCAACAAGGAGCTGTCCGATGCGAGCTTCCAGGAGGAGCTCGAGGCCATGCGCGCGCGGATCGATCTCACCATTATCCATGTGCCGGAGGATCCCCCGGAAGGCTGGGAGGGCGAGGCCGGTTTCATCGATGCGCAGGTCCTCGACCGCCACCTCCCCCGGCAAAGCCGCAACTGGCCGCATCTGATATGCGGCCCCGGCCCCATGCTGGCCGCAGTCCGTAAGGCGCTGCAGGCGCGCAATGTGCCCCTGAGTAAGATCGACAGCGAAGTCTTCGAACTCGTTTGAACGGGACCGGAACGAGCCATGCGACAATCCCGTGCCCTTGCACTCGCCTTTTTCCTGACCGCCTTCATCCTGGCCATGGCGCTTGGCTTCGCGCAGCTGTCGAGCGAGAGACGTAAAACAATAACCCTCAGCCATGACGATGCCGCGGTCCGGGAAGTCGGCACCTGCGCGCTCGCCGCCGTCAGCGCGCAGTTCTGCTGACGTGCCTGCATGTGGTTACGTGGACATGCATGCATGCACTCATGTCATCGTTTTCTGAAATGGTGAGCGAGTGCACGCTACCGTTCCCACGCCACAAAGCGCCCTTCACTCCGCCAGTCGCACCATCCGCGCGCCGGCAATGTCCGATGATATGACCACCTGTCATATGCATGCCGAGACTCATGGCGGTGGCCTGAATTGGAGGGCGCCCGCCCGCAGTGCAGGCTTGTGCGCCATCATTTCGGCCCTTCCATCTCTCACCATCTTTTGCCCGGATTGTTTTCATCAAATATCCCGGCGGCAACCCGCCTCCGTGATCTGAAAGGGAAACCGGGCGCAAGCCGCAGGCGCGGCGGCGCCGGGTGCTTCGCGCAGATCGAAAGCCTGAACGTACGACATCACAGCCGCTATGACCACGCGCCTGCATGCCAGCGCGCCGGCATGTCTGCATGACTTCATTTACCGGGATTCATGCGCCTTCAGGCTCGGCCGAAAGCCCCGAGCGCGCCGAACGTGCGTCGACGTGGGGTCACGGATGCTGTGCGCGTTGAACGAACGGCGCACAGCTGGCCCTCCGGCATGGTTGCGCCAGTACGACCGGGCCAGGCGGCGTACCCGTCATTGCGGAGTATACCGCGAACGTGGCGCCGGTTAACGCTGGTGCCGGCAAGCACTGCGACCCCCGAGACGGCGACACCCGGTTCAGGGGCCGGCAAAGGAAATCGGCCACGATGTCCTTGGATATTGCTGTAACAAGTGAAACCAGGCCCGCGCCGCGCTCCCCGTATACCCCCGGGAGCCCTGTGCAGGAATGCTCATGACGGTGCAGCCCGGTGATCAGATTTCTTCATCCCGTTATGCCCACAAGCCTTCATGTCTGCAAGCCTTCATGTCTGCAAGCCCCCACAGCGACATGTCTTCATGCCGGCGCGACTTCTTGCCAATCCGAAAGGGCGGGAGTGTCGCGGTCCGTCGGGTCTACTCGTCTGCGGCACGCGACATCGACCCGGCGGGCTTTCGGGCAGGCGATCTGTCCTGTCAATATCGCTCCGCCCTCTCGATTGTTCTGGGAAGGTCGCGGGATGACGCGCGTGCCGATATGCGCGTACTCCGCGATTATGGAGTATCACTCGTTCAGCCGGGTGCCCGCTTGAGCATCATTCTGTCAGGTGGATACCGGCTGACGGAAAAATGATGGGCCAGACGAAGACTTGGAGCCCGATCCGGAGTCGTCAGATCCCATGACGCTCCAAGTCATGCAGATCAGCGGCTTCAGCCAATGGCAACAATCCGGAAAAGTCCGCCATCGGAATCGATCCGACCCCGTCGCAACCGTTGCCGCGCAAGCAATGCAACATGTCCACACGCATGCACGTCAACGCGCAGGCGTGCTGGCGTGTGTTTATGCAGGCATGCCTGCGCGATCTTCGTTCGAAAGCATCCCAGCGGTTTCAAACGAAGCAGGCCGAGGCTTCCGGCTCGAACCTCGATCAGCATTCCACCGCTTCATTGCCGGAATGGATGAACTTCGATCGCGGCCTTGCGTTATCATTCCAGAGTGCAAGCGGCCCCGGCAGCACGGGAGCGGGCGCTTCGGAGTGATCGTTGGGCGCATCATCTTGCCCGTCGAGCGGCGCTCGGCTGCCGCGACGACCCTCCCAGCATATTGTCACACCATCATGCGGCGCAGGACGCCCGACACGGAGGCATCAGACTGATCATGGCACCGAACAGCCCCGACGAGAAACGCGACCGGAACACCCATTCGGCACGGGATGTGAGCCAGGGGGAGATCATCCTGCGCACGCCCTTGCGCAAGGCGGTTTTTCTTGGTGCGCTTGTGCTCATGGTCTTGCTGATTGTCATTCTGGGGATCATGGCCGTCGCTTTCTGATTTCCGGGCCCGGCGGGAGGGAGATCGATCGCAGGCATGCAGGCAGATCGGCGTGCATCCATTTGGGCTTGTGGACCTGAAGGCTAGGGACTTGAAGGCTTGCGTACTCGACAACTTGCCCACATGAGGTCGCGCCAGCATGTGGGCGACCTGGGATGCGTACTGATCTCGCCATGCTGCTCGCCCACCATCAGGAAACGCATCCCCGGCCCCGGCTTCACGAGGGTGACTGCTCCAAACCGTTTCCGGGTGTGGGCAGCCAGCGGCGTAGTCCTGCTTCAGGCGGTCGATGGCTCGCAGAAGAGCGGCATTTCGCCCGCTGAATACGCGCGCCAGTCGCATCCCGGCACAGGTATTAATATCTGCACCATTCGGATGAAGGCTGCGCCGTTGGATCGGATGTCTTCCCCGCGCGGCCTCTCCGCTCATCGGGGCTATCCGATGCGATCGAGCCAGCATGCCGACATGTCACCACGCTGTCACGAATTCACGCTGTCATGAATTCACGCAGGCAGGCCTTCATGTCGGCAAGGCGCCATGCAGACAAGCATTCATGCAGGCAAGCCCTCACACGGGCGCGCGGACGCGCCATCGTGCGGGCATGACCGCACGCCCACGCATTCCGCACTGCTCAGCATTTGCCCACTCATCAAAGATGGCTGGACAAACGGCTGTTCTTGCGTGTGAATCGAAAGGTCATTCCCCAAGGGGAACCAGCTGGTGGCATACAGTGGTGACCCTGTGCGGCAGTTCACGGGTGCCCGAAGGAAACGACGATGCAAAACGACGCTCTGCCGCTTGACGGCATCACCGTGGTCGATCTCTCGACGCTGCTGCCCGGCCCGCTGGCATCGTTGATGCTCGCCGAGGCCGGTGCGCGCGTGATCAAGGTCGAGCGGCCCGGCGGCGAGGATATGCGGCATTTTCCGCCGAAACTGGGGTCCTGCTCCGCGCCCTTCGCCGTGCTCAATGCCGGAAAGGAATGCATCACCCTCGATCTGAAACAGGAGCCCGATCGCGATCGCCTCGCGGCCTTGATCGCGCAGGCCGATATCGTGATCGAGCAGTTCCGCCCGGGTGTAATGGCGCGCCTCGGCCTCGATCCGGCGGCGCTGACCGAAAGCCATCCCGGTCTGATCTATTGTGCTGTAACCGGCTATGGCCAGGACGGGCCGCGCAGCGCCGAGGCGGGGCATGATCTGAACTATCAGGCCCTCACAGGGCTGCTGTCGCTTTCACCGGGAACACCGGAGGCGCCCACCGTCCCGCCTTCCCTGACAGCCGATATTGCCGGCGGAGCCATGCCGGCTGTGATCAATATCCTGCTCGCCCTGCGCCGGCGCGATCTGACCGGGCGCGGCTGCCGCATCGATATCGCCATGGCCGACGCGATGTTCACCTTCGCCTGGCTCGCCCTAGCGCAGGGGCATGCGCATGTCGCAGGCGCTGTCGGGGCAGGAGGCGAAGCACAGGATCACGGCTTCTCCGGATCACGCGATACCATGCTCACGGGCGCGAGCCCGCGCTACCAGCTTTACCCGACGGCGGATGATGCCTTCCTCGCCGTCGGCGCGCTGGAGCAGAAATTCTGGGATGCGTTCTGCGACGCCATCGCCCTGCCCGCCTCCCTGCGCAAGGACGGCGCCGACCCGCAGGCCACTCGCTTCGCAGTTCACGGGATCATCCGATCCCGTGACGCGGCGCATTGGCGCGCGCTTCTGGAGCCGCGCGATTGCTGCTGCACAATCGTGCGCTCGCTGGCCGAGGCACGTGCGGATCCGCATTTCGTCGCGCGCGGCCTGTTCGACGTGGCGGCGCAGATGCCGGAAGCGGACACGGATCACACGATACCCATTGCGACCCTGCCGATCGCCCCCGGATTGCGCCGCGCGAAAGATCTCCCGCGCCGGGTCATGCGACCGGGAGAGGCGAATGGCGAGCCTTGATAATTACGGATTCGACGGAACCTCAAGCTTTTCCTTACGTTAGGAGCGTGTGAACGTCGCCGACCAGCATGCGAAGCCGGCTTCGACGTCACGCAAGCAACAAAACCGCATCGACCGCACCGCGCAGATGATGAAAAGCGCGTTCGTCGAGGGGGAGCGGGATGGATGCAGCGATCGACGGAGTGATCGCCATGGAAACGATCCTGGCCCGATGTCTCGCCCGGCTCATTCGCAAGGGCAGCCTAACCCTGACCATGCCATCGGGAACGGTTCACAATTTCGGCGATGGCGGTGCGCCGGAGGTCACTGTACGGCTCACCGATGCCGAGGCCGTGCGCCAGCTCCTTACGAGGCCCGCGCTGCGTCTGGGAGAATTGTATATGGACGGGCGCTTCGTCATCGAAAGCGGCTCGATCTACGATATGCTGACCCTTGTGATGAACAGCGCGCCGGGCCAGCGCAACCTGCTCGGACCGGCCATCGGTCGCCGGGCGCGCGGCTTTCTCGAGCGTATCAGCGGGCGCAATGACATTCTGCGATCACGTGATAACGTCGCCCATCATTACGATCTTGACGGGCGGCTCTACGATCTCTTCCTCGATGCCGACAAGCAATATTCCTGCGCCTATTTCAC
>NZ_DATGCW010000042.1:0-7185 GCF_035311605.1 Saliniramus sp. | reverse complement strand
CCTTGCCGATGCTCCCCTTCATCGATCTTGCCGCCCAGCGTGCGGCGCTCGACCCGCGCGTGGAAGAGGCCATCCTCGCGGTGGTACGCCACGGTGCCTATGTGATGGGCCCGGAAGTCGGGCAACTCGAAGAGGAGCTCGCGGCCTTTTGCGGCGCAAAACACGTCGTGAGCTGCGGCAGCGGCACGGATGCGCTGGCGCTGATCCTGATGGCGAAGGGGGTGAAGCCCGGCGATGCCGTTCTGTGTCCGAGTTTCACCTTCGCCGCAACGGCGGAGGTGATCTGCTGGCTGGGTGCCGCACCGGTTTTCGTGGATGTCCGCGAGGACACATTCAATCTCGACATTGACAGTCTGGAGGCCGGGCTGGTCACCGCGCGTGAACGCGGTTTGCGTCCTGTGGGCGTGATTCCGGTGGATCTGTTTGGCCAGCCGGCGGATTACGCGCCGATCGAAACAATCTGTGCCCGCGAGGGGCTGTGGCTGCTCGCCGATGCCGCACAGAGTTTCGGGGCCCGTTACCAGGGCCGCAAGGTCGGCACCATCGGTGACGCCACGGCGACCAGCTTCTTCCCCGCCAAGCCGCTTGGCTGCTATGGCGATGGCGGAGCGATCTTCACAGACGATCCCGAGCTCGACGCGGTGCTGCGCTCCCTGCGCAATCATGGGCAGGGTGCCGACAAGTACGAATATGCGCGTATCGGCATGAACGGCCGCCTCGACACGATCCAGGCGGCGGTGCTGATCGAGAAGCTGCGCGTCTTCCCCGACGAGATCGCGGCGCGCGACCGGATCGCGGCTCGCTATGCGGCAGGTTTGTCCGATTGCGCCGTGGTCCCGCGGGTGATGGCGGGTGCAAGCTCGGTATGGGCGCAATACACCCTGCGCGTTTCGGGTTTCGATCGCTCCGCCTTTCAGGCGAGCCTGCGCGATGCCGGCGTGCCGACGGCGATCTATTATCCGCGCCCGCTGCACCGCCAGGACGCTTATGCGCGTTATCCGAGCGCCGGTAACGGCTTGCCGGTGACCGACAGGCTGGCGCAAGAGGTGGTCAGCCTGCCAATGCACCCCTATCTCGGCGAGGCCGATCAGGATCACGTCATCGCCACGGTGCGCAAGGTGCTCGGTGCCTGAAGCATTCCCCGGCGCTTATTGTGACCGTCAGCCGGTAACCACCTGACAGAAGGATACGCGCGCTAACCATCGATTCACGCTGCTGAAGGAAACCCGGACAGCGTCAATCGATTCTGAAAGAAATCCCTCGATTCTGCCGCTATCGGATGGCCTGATCCATCCTCCGGACGCGGGTTCACCGCCTCCGCAAGCAGAACGGGAGGCTGCGCGTGGCGTCACGCGGCTTGCAGGATTGGCAGGATATGGATTTCGGCGCCATCGGCGCCGGAGACCCTGCCGCGCGCCCATCTGGCCGCCCTCCTGTCCATGAGACCGTGCACAGGCCCCGCCGTCGCCGGCGTCTGCCGCTGATCCGGCTGATGCTCGGCTCGACGGCGCTGATCACCGTGCTGACACTTGCCGCCATCGAGCATTACGAAGACGCGCCTCACGGCCCGCTCGTCCAGGAGCCGCGCGTGCGTGCCGATGCGCCGGCGCTCGCAACGCCGCCGCCGATCTGGCGACCCGCCCCCTCGCGCGACATCGCCGTCTCGGCCCTGCCTGATGCCCTCGCACAGGCAAAATTCACGCATCATGCCGAAATCCGCGATGACGGGGCGCGGCGTGATGCCATGACCCTTGGGGATTTTGGCCGCGGCGAGCCCCATCTCCATCTCGTGCTTTTACGCGGTGCTGCGGCGCGTCCGCGCCATTCCTTCTTTGTCGCGACCACCCTCGATGCTGCGGAGGCTGGGCTCGCGGTGCAGCGGGTGCGCGACCAGGAGCGGTTGGAGACGCGGCGCTTGCCGCTGATCGTGGCGCAGATGGTGCTGGAAGACGGTCTCGCCCGCGACTGCCTTGCCTTTCGCAGCACGGAGCCCGACGGCGATGGCGGCTTCCTGCTTGCAGGCTGGACCTGTGGTACCGCTTCCGATCCTGCGGCTCTGGCCTGCCTGATTGATGACCTCGACCTCGTCGATGGAATCACTGGCGAAACGCTGCTGCCTACGGCCACGGCTGCCGGCGCGTGTGCCGGCGAAGCGGAGACCGCCGCGCCGGCGCGCGATGCGCCGCAGGATATCGCGGGATTGCTCGGCATGCTTGACGAGAGCGGTGATAGAGCCGTCCCGTTGGATATGCTGCCACCGCCGCCGCCCCGCCCCGAAGGCGATTGAGGCAGCGCCCGCCGTGCCTCAGCCTGCGCGCTTTTCCAGTTCACGCAGGATGGCATCGCCCATTTCGGTGGTGGAGAGGCTGTTGGTCCCCGCCGGTGCGATATCACCGGTGCGCGCGCCATTGGCCAGCGCATCGGTGATGGCGCCTTCCAGCATGTCCGCCGCCTCGATCAGCCCGAAGGAATAGCGCAGGCTCATGGCGAAGGAGCCGATCATGGCGATCGGGTTGGCGCGGCTCTGGCCGGCAATGTCGGGCGCCGAGCCGTGGACCGGCTCGTAGAGCGCCTTGCGCTTGCCCGTAGCCGGGTCTTCTCCGCCGAGCGAAGCCGACGGCAGCATGCCGAGCGAGCCGGTAAGCATGGCCGCGACATCGGAGAGGATGTCGCCGAAGAGATTGTCGCAGACGATGACGTCGTATTGCTTGGGATTGCGCACAAGCTGCATGGCACAATTGTCCGCGAGTACGTGTTCGAGACTGACGTCGGAGAATTCGGACGCGTGCACGGCAGTGACGACCTGCTTCCACAACACGCCGGATTTCATCACGTTGTGCTTTTCCGCCGAGGAGACCTTGTTGCTGCGCTTGCGGGCGAGATCGAAGGCGACGCGGGCGATGCGTTCAATCTCGCTGGTGGTGTAGAGCTGGGTGTCGACGGCGCGCTTCTGGCCGTCTTCGAGGGTGACGATCTCCTTGGGCTCGCCGAAATAGACGCCGCCCGTGAGCTCGCGCACAATGAGAATATCGAGATCCTCGACCAGTTCGTGCTTGAGCGAGGAGGCATCGGCCAGAGCCCCGTAGCAGATGGCGGGTCGCAGATTGGCGAACAGCCCGAGATCCTTCCGCAGGCGCAGCAGGCCCGCTTCGGGGCGGTGTTCGTAAGGCACATCCGCCCATTTCGGCCCGCCGACCGCACCGAACAGCACGGCATCGGCGGCTTCGGCATTCTTCATCGCGTCCTCGCTGATGGCCACGCCATGTGCGTCATAGGCTATGCCACCGACGAGATCGCGCTCTGTCTCGAAGGCGGCGATGCCGGAGCGGGTGAACCAGGCGACGAGTTTCTCGACTTCGGCGGCCACTTCCGGGCCGATCCCGTCGCCGGGGAGGAGAAGGAGCTTGTGGGTCGCCATGGTAAGCCTCGTTTGTCGTCGCGAAATGAATTCCTGCCTGCTTTTGACGAAAACCGCCCTTCAGGGCAAGCGCGGATATGCCAAGCCGTACTTCACTCGACGCAGGCTGCAATCGGCCCGGAGCGCGCAGCCCGATCGGCGAGGCGCTCGGCCAGACGCGCATGACCCGCCGAAGGGGCGGCGGGATTGCGCCTTTGCGGCGCGGGGAGTGCGGTGGCCAGAAGCGCCGCCTGCTGCCGGGTGAGATCGGCGGCGGAGCGGTTGAAATAGTGCTGTGCCGCGGCCTCGGCGCCGAACACGCCCTCATCCCATTCCGCGATATTGAGATAGATTTCCAGCATGCGCGGCTTTGACCAGAGGAAATCGATCCAGATCGCGATGGGGATCTCCAGCGCCTTGCGGATATAGGAACGCTGCGGCCAGAGATAGACGTTCTTTGCGGTCTGCATCGAGATGGTGGAGGCTCCGCGCGCGCCGCCGCTCTCGATCACCTGGCGCAATTCACGCCAGTCCACCCCCAGATGCCGGCAGAATTGCCCGTCCTCGGAGGCGATCACCATGAGCCGCAATTGCGGGCTGATCGCCTCGAGCGCAACGGTCTCGCGCGCGGCCGGCTGCAGGGTTAGCCAACGTGCCAGCATGATCGTCGAGGGTGGGGTAACGAGCATGAAGAGCAGATTCGACGCGAGGAAGATCAGGACGAGCAGCAAGATTGCGCGCAGCAGGCGCCCGAACAGGCGGCGCAGGAGGCCCGGTCGGCGCTTGTTCTCCGGCCTCTTCGCCCGGCGCGCGCCCTTCGCCGGCGGTGCTTCCTCCACCGATGCGCCAGTACCGGTGCCGCGTCCGTTTCCGCGCCGACCGATCACGGACCGGTTCCGGTCGCGCGTGGCAGCAGAATGACGAAATCCGGACGGTGGCGGATATAGCCGGCCTGGCGCCCGGCTTCATCACCGCTGCCGGTGAAATAATCACCGCGCGCCACTCCGGTGATGGCCGAGCCGGTATCCTGCGCGATCATCAGCTGTGCCAGCGGGGTTTCGCGATTATCGGCATCGGGCAGGGTGCCCGAAAGCCAGACCGGGAGGCCGTAGGGCCAGATGGTGCGATCGACGGCCAGCGAACGATGCGGCGTGAGCGCTACGCCGGCTCCGCCGATCGGTCCGTCTTCTGCGGCAAGCGCGCGGTTTTCCGCAAAGAAGATATAAGACCGGTTCTCACGCATCAGCGCATCTGCCTGAACGGCATTTGCCGGATCCTCGAGCCAGCCCAGCAGGCGCGCGAGGCTCATCTCTTCGAGCGGTATCGTGCCGCGCTCCACGAGCAGTCGCCCGATCGCGGTAAAGGGATGGCCGTTACGCCCGGCATAGCCCACGCGCATGACGTCGCCATCATCAAGGCGGATGCGTGCCGAACCCTGGACATGAATGATGAAGGCCTGCGCGGGATGGCGCAGATAGACGATCGGCGGGGCAAGATCGTCGATGGCGCCGTCCATGATCGCGGCGCGGTCGGGATAGGGGACATGGCTGCCATCGGGCAGGCGGCGCGCGGCGGCGAGGTTCTCGTCGATCCCGGGGAGCGGATTTTCCGCGTTGCGGGTGACCAGATCGGGCGGGCGCGGGCGCAGGGGAGCAGAAAAATCCGGACCGGGCTGGCGCGCACCGTCATATTCGGGCTCATAATAGCCGGTGAGGAATGGGCGGCCCTCACCGGGAACGACACGGTGCGGCATGAAATGCGCTTCGAAGAAAGCACGGGCGCCATCTTGCCAATTCCGCGCGATTGCGCAGACCGCTTTCAGATCCTCGGAGAGTTCGATACCGGGGCGCAGGGTGACTGGGCCGTCGGGCGCAGTGCGCGCCGGCCCGGTGCAGGAGCGCATGAAGGCGGAGAAGGCGGCGTCATGGTCGTCTTCGGCCCAGCCGGACAGCGCGTCGAAATCGAGAGGAACCAGCTGTGTGCGTTCACGGGCAACGGCATCGACAAATATCGGTGCGGCGGTACCGGTGAGGAAAACCGCAGCCATGACCATCGCTCCCATCCGGAACCGGCGAAGCACGCCGGGGAGGCTCATTGCCCGGCTTCGGTCGCCACCAGATGCCAGGTCGGATCGCCGGAACCAAGCGTGCGCGCGAAGGTCCACACATCGGTGACGTCGACCACCGCATCCGGGCTGCCATCGACGACATTGCCCTCGCTGTCGCGGGTCACGGTGATAAGTTCGGAGACGATCTTCACAGTGATCTGGGCGACGCGGTTCTTGACCTCGGCCTCGACGATCTCGGCCTTGTCCACCGCCACGAAGGTGGTCTCAGCCGTTTCACCGCGGGATTCCCGCTCGCTGATCGCCTGCTCGAAACCCTCGTAGACGTCCTTGGCGAGGAGATTCCTGAGCGTCTCGCGATCACCGGAGGCAAAGGCGGAGACGATCATCTCATAGGCCATCTTCGAGCCTTCGAGGAAACCGCGCGGATCGAAATCCGGTTCCTGGCGCACGATGTCGTCCAATCCATCGGCAATGGAGCTGCCGGGTTGGGCGATGCCCTTCCAGCGATCAACCGAAGCAAGCCGCTGCTCGGCCTGTTCGGCGCCTGGAAGCCGCACGACATTGTCCTCGGATTTCTGTCCGGAGCGATCCGATTGCGGGGCGCCGCGTCGGAACGGTTCCTGGGGCGGTTGTTCCTGGCCGGTCTTCTGGCCCAGCACGGAGCGCAACCGCCAGATCACGAAGACCGCCAGTGCGAGAAAGATGAGCGTCGTGATGTCGAAAGACTCTTGCATCGTCTATCCGGCCTGGTTTCCGGGGTAAAACACGCCCCACCCGTTTCATTCCGGGTGGAAACACATTCGGCCATGCCCGTCAACGCCTGCGGCGCCGCAACGGGCATCGGCCACCCCCAATATGGGAACGTCTTGCCCGGACATCTACCACCCCGGCGCAGAATAGCGAGAAAATCCGAAAGCGCGTGGCGTTTTTTTGGCTCGGGTGCCGTCCGACCGTCCGGCGCAGGGGGCGCGAATCGCGCGGATCACGGGCCGACGCGCTTGTTTGGGCGCCTGAAGCATGTTAGCGGCCTTGCGAACGCAACCGTGACCCGTGCCGTTGCCGTCCGGAAAGGGCGGCGCATGCGCCGAAGGGTCGCGCGCATCGTTTCATCCTGCGCCGCGCGGCGCATATCCGCTCTGACAGAGGTTGACCGACATGGCCGATACCCCGAACACCAATGGCGCCGATCCGGCCGCAGCCGGCGCGCAGGCACAGCAGAACACCGCGCCGTCACTGAACGCGCTCGCGCAATTCACCCGCGATTTCTCCTTCGAGAATCCGAACGCGCCGCAATCGCTTGCGCCGCAACAGCAGCAGCCGCAGATCTCGATCCAGGTCAACGTCAACGCCAAGAAGCTCGGCGAGACCGATTACGAGGTCGAACTCAAGCTTGAAGGCAGCGCCAAGAACGATGCGAACACGCTCTTCGCCTTCGATCTCGCCTTCTGCGGCATCTTCCGCGTGAAGAATGTCCCGGAGGATCAGATCCATCCCGTGATCATGATCGAGTGCCCGCGCCTGCTCTTCCCCTTCGCGCGCCAGATCGTCGCCGATGCCGTGCGCAATGGCGGCTTCCCGCCGCTTTATATCGATCCGATCGACTTCGTGGCGCTCTACCGCCAGCGCGTCGCCGAAGCCCAGAAGGCCGGCGGCAATGCCGAGCCCGGCGACCAGACGCCCCCGGCTTCCGAGAACGCGTGAGCCTGATCCGCGCGGGTCG
>NZ_DATGCW010000041.1:0-16404 GCF_035311605.1 Saliniramus sp. | reverse complement strand
CGGGTGGATTGGCGCCCAAGGCTTGAAAAATGCGGAAGGAAGCGCTGACATCGAAGCCGTTGAGAAGTGATGACGCAGACGCATCGACGGCAACATCTGCTCCTTGTCCAAGCAAGTCCTCGCTTGACCCGAAGTCCATTGTCCCTGCCACTGGCCCCGTCAGCACATCATTGAATTCCGATGCGGCAAGAAGCGCCGTGATCTCGCTCTCGGCGATGGGCCCTGTCGCATGTTCCAGCACCCAGTCGCCGGAGGCTTCATCCGCACCGGTCGGGTCGATCGAGGCGGCGATATCAGCGCCCGTCTTCCCCGCCATGGCATCGATGAAGGCCTGGCCTTCGCCGTCGGCTGCGACGAAGCAGCCATAAAGCAGGATATCGCCACCCTCGGTCATGGCGGCGCCGATACGGGAAAGATCATCGGCATAATCGGCGAGATTGCCGGAATCGACCACCCCGGAGGCGAATTTCAAGGCGCCATTGGCGCCATGGCTGAGAATGTGGACGGCGCCGAGATCCGAGCGATCCTCAAGATGATCGGCGATCTGGGTCAGGGCTGGAGAATCGCCGTCGAGGATGACGATTTCCGCAGCGTCGCCGACCGCATCGATCAGGGCCTGTGCGTCGGCGATGCCGGAATCGATGAAGACGAATTCCGGCTCTGCGGCCTCATCCTGCGTGACCGCCTCGCCGGTTTCTGCATCGCCATCCTCGGCGGTATCGGCATAGGTGGCGGCGCCGGCGGCATCGAACATGATGCGCGGCTCCAGCGCCAGATTGAACGCCGCGCGGGGGAACGCGCCCGGCAGGCTGCACGATTCGCCAGGCATGTCCGCCGGAGCGGTGGATCGCAGCAGATCCTGCGCCTTCACGGATGGGTGGGGCCGCAATGCCATGGCTCATCTCCTCAATCGCGCCGCCGGCAAGCGGGCGCCGCACGCAACAGAACAGGCCGGTCACGATGCCCGGCTCGCATCTTGCAACCGCTCCCGACCTTCAGGGGCCCATGCGGCGCCTTACCGGTGGCCGGAATCGCACAGGGCCGATCTGCGACCGAAACGGCGAATCGCGTCAGCTTCCAGAAACTGCAATCCAGAATGGACCAGATCACTGATAATGCCAAGCCACTGAATCGTCTTGAAGTCATGAACAACAATATAAAATTGCCTTTCTTGACAAAAACCAAATACTTTATAATGAAGCTGAATAAAACTTTTGATATTGCGCAATTAAAAATTTTGCAACTATAGCATTCTATGGTTGTGTCATGACGGTGGCGCAGGCTGATTCGGCTTGCTCGCCAGATTGCCTTGCCTGCGCCGCTGCCGGCGCCTGTCGACACACGGGAGACGATGATGGATCAACCCTTTATCAGCATGATCATGATCTGGGCACCGGATTTCGCCCCGCAGAACTGGTCATTCTGCGCGGGTCAGCTGATCGCGATTTCGCAGAACCAGGCCCTGTTCTCGCTGATCGGAACAACCTATGGCGGTGACGGGCATACGAGTTTCGCCTTGCCCGATCTGCGCGGCCGGGCGCCCACCGGCGTCGGACACGGGCCCGGTCTCTCCCCGATCCAGCTCGGCTGGCACGGTGGAACAAACGAGGTGACGCTGACGCAGGTCAACATGCCGGTCCACAGCCATGATGCCGGCACGATGAGCGCATCGACGCAAGCCTGGGATACCCCGGCGACGGATCAGAATCCTTCAACCGGGAAGGGTTTAGCGGCAGCGAATGCTCCGAGTGGTTTGAGCGCAAGCGCTGTGAGGGCCTACGCCGATCCCTCCGGCAGCGCCGTCGATCTCGCCGGCGGGCATATCCATGGCACCACCGGCATGGCCGGCGGCAGCCAGCCCTTCGGCATCATGCAGCCTTTCCTCGGCCTGAATTTCTGCATCGCGATGTACGGAATCTATCCCTCGCGCAGCTGATCGCACGACGCGCCGCGCCGCCTTCGGCAAAACACCAAAGGCGGCTGTGCGTGCGGCGCGTCGACAGCGCCGCACGCCTCGATCACTATGCGTCCGGAGGCCGCCGCGCGAAGCGGCCGTCAACGAGAACCGGGCGCCATGATCGACAAGACAGTTCCCACCCTCGCCGAGGCGATGGCCGGCATCGCCGACGGAGCCACCATCCTGATCGGCGGATTCGGTTCGGTCGGCCAGCCGGATACGCTGATCGAGGGGCTGATCGAGAGCGGCGCGGGCGATCTCGTTGTCGTCTCCAACAATGCGGGAACCGGGCGCGCCGGGCTCGCGCGGCTGATGGAACTCGGGCGGGTGCGCAAGATCATCTGCACCTATCCGCGCAGCGCCGGTTCCGTCGTCTTCGAGGAGCTCTATGCTGCGGGAAAGATCGCCCTCGAAATCGTGCCGCAGGGCACGCTGGCCGAGCGCCTGCGCGCCGCCGGTGCCGGCATTCCCGCCTTCTTCACGCCCACCGCCTATGGCACCAAACTCGCCGAGGGCAAGGAGACGCGCCGGATCGACGGGCGCGATTACGTGCTCGAATACGCGCTGCCCGGCGACGTCGCCCTCGTCGAGGCCTGGGAGGCCGATCGCTGGGGCAATCTCACCTACCGGGCGAGCGGGCGCAATTTCAATCCGGTCATGGCCACGGCGGCGAAGCTGACCATCGCCCAGACCAACCATATCCGCGATCTCGGCGAACTAGCCCCCGACATGATCGGCACACCGGGGCTTTATGTCGACCGGGTGCTGCACGCGCCGCGCGAAGCGCAGGGAGAGTAATTCATGAGCGAGACCGCGCAGACCCGCATCACCGCATGGCAACCCCTCGACCGCAAGGGAATGGCCGCCCGGGTGGCCGAAGACATTCCCGAGGGCTGGTACGTCAATCTCGGCATCGGCATGCCCACCATGATCGCCGATTACGTGCCTGATGACCGCGAGGTGGTGATCCATTCGGAGAACGGTATCGTCGGCATGGGCCCCGCGCCGACGCCCGAGCAGGACGATCCGTGGCTGATCAATGCCGGCAAGCAGCGCGTCACCCTGCGCAAGGGCGGCTCCTACGTGCACCAGGCCGACAGCTTTGCAATCATCCGGGGGGGGCATCTCGATCTGTGTGTGCTCGGCGCTTTCGAGGTCGCGCAGAATGGCGATATCGCGAATTGGTCGACCGGTGACGGCGACATGGCCCCCGCCGTCGGCGGCGCCATGGATCTCTCGGCGGGCGCGAAACGCATCTGGGTGATCATGCAGCACAATACCCGCGACGGGCGGCCGCGCCTCGTCGAGCGCTGTGGCTATCCGCTGACGGCGCCGGGGGTGGTCAAGCGGATCTACACCGATCTCGCCGTGCTCGACGTCACCCCCGATGGTTTCGCGGTTCGCGAAATGGTGGCGGGGCTGACGCTCGCGGAGCTGCAGGAACGCACGGCGGCGCGGCTCATCGGTTGATGTGCCGGCCTACGCCGTTTCCAGCACATGGACGCGCCGGTCGGCGATCAGGTCCTTCACTTTCGCTGCATAGGCGGCCATGTGAGGCGCTGCGGCGTGGGCCTTCAGCGTCTCCGGGCCCGACCATTTCTCGATCACCATGAAGGTATCCGGGCCGATCGCCGTCTGAAAGGAGAAGCCCGATGCGTCGATCACGGGCTGGTATTCGATGCAGCCCTCCTCGGCATGGACGGCGGGCATGTTGGCGCGGAACGCTGCGAGGATTTCCTCGCGCTTGCCGGGCTTTGCCGTGATGATGGCGACGACGTGGATCATGGCTGGCTTCCCTTGGTTTCTTCAAGCCGAGCCTAGACGGTGCGCCTGTGGCGGCAAAGAGTGCGCGCCGCGTGGCTTTCGCCAAAGCCCGATCGGCAAAAGAGACTGGTCAAGCCGCGCCGGCCCGGCTATCGACAGGGCATGCAGAATATGCCGAAAGACACCCCGCGCGCGGATCGCGCCGAACTCCTGATCACCGACGGCTGGGACGATTACCGCCTGATCGATACCGGCGCGGGCCGCAAGCTGGAGCGCTTTGGAAACGTCGTGCTTGATCGCCCCGAGCCACAGGCGATCTGGGAGAAGAGCGATCCCGGCCAGTGGAAGCAGGCGGACGCCGCCTTCGAGGCCAAGGAAGATGCCGAGCAGGGGGCCTGGCAGTACCGCAAGGGCCGGCTCGGCGACTGGTCCATGCAGGTGATGGATCTCGATATCCGCCTGCGCGCCACCTCGTTTCGCCATGTCGGCATCTTTCCCGAGCAGATCGAGCACTGGCGCTGGATGGAGGCACGCATAGCAGCCGATCGGCGCCCCCTATCCGTGCTCAACCTGTTCGGCTATACCGGCGTCGCCAGCCTGATCTGCGCGCGCGCCGAGGCCAAGGTCACCCATGTCGACGCCTCCAAAAAAGCGATCGCCTGGACCCGCGAGAACCAGGCTGTGTCGGGGCTCGACGACAAGCCGATCCGCTGGATCTGCGATGATGCGGTGAAGTTCGTGCAGCGCGAATTGCGTCGCGGCAACACCTACGACGCCATCCTGCTCGATCCGCCGCGCTACGGGCGCGGGCCGAATAACGAGGTCTGGCACCTGTTCGAGATGCTGCCCGGGCTCGTCTCGGATTGCACGAAGCTGCTTTCGAACAAGCCGAGCTTCATGATCCTCACGGCCTATGCCGTGAGGCTGTCCTTCCTCACCCTGCACGAGGTGATGCGCGACCATCTCGGCGCGCGCGGCGGGGAGATCGATTCGGGCGAGCTCGTCGTGCGCGACAAGGCCGGCGGGCGGCGGATGTCCACTTCGCTCTATGCGCGCTGGGTGCCCCCGGGCGGGGGCGCATGATGACGGACGCAGCCGGCGGCGTGCGCGAGATCGTCAGCCTGACCAATCCGCTGGTCAAGCAACTGCGCGCCCTGCATCAGCGCAAGGAGCGCCGCGAATCCGGGCTGTTCCTCGCGGAGGGTGCGCGCACCATCGTCGAGGCGCTGGATAACGGACAGGCGCCGGAGATCCTGATCTATCACCGTGACGGGCGCGAACGCGCGATCATTGCGCGGCTGCGGGAAGCCTGTCTCGCTGCGGGCGGGACCTGTATCGAGACAAACGACACGGTGCTGGCCAAGATCTCGCGCAAAGACAATCCGCAATCCGTCGTCGCCGCCTTCCGCTGGGTGGAGCGCGGGTTCGACGCGATCGACCCCGGTAGCGCGCGCGTCTTCGTGGCGCTCGACCGGGTGCGCGATCCGGGCAATCTGGGCACGGTCATCCGCACCGCCGATGCAGTGGGCGCGGGGGGCGTGCTGCTCATCGGCGAGACCTGCGATCCGGCCTCGGTGGAGGCGGTGCGCGCCTCGATGGGCTCGATCTTCGCGGTGCCGGTCTTTGCCGGATCGGAGGCGGATTTCCTCACTCTTTGCGCCCGCTGGCCGGGCGCCGTCATCGGGACCGCGCTGCCGGCGACCATGCATTACCGCAAGGTGGATGCGCCCGCGCCGCATCTCGTGGTGATGGGTAACGAGCAGGCCGGGATTACGGATGCGATTGCCGGCGCCTGCACGCATCTCGTGCGCATCCCCATGGTGGGCCGCGCCGACAGCCTCAATCTGGCGATCTCCACCGCCGTGATGCTCTATGGCATCGCGGAGCCGGAGGAGGGTGGCCTGGGCTGAAACCGAGCCGGCCCGTCGCGCCGTCAGCCGCGCCCGATGAAGGGCATCTTCGTCGCCATCACCGTCATGAACAGCACATTGGCGTCAAGCGGCAGGCTCGCCATATGCGCCACCGCGTTGCCGGCATGTTCCGCATCCATCAACGGCTCGGCCTTTGTCGAGCCGTCGGCCTGCAACACGCCATCTGCCATGCGCTTGGCGAGATCAGTCTCGGCATTGCCGATGTCGAGCTGGCCCACCGCGATATCGTATTTGCGGCCATCCATGGAGAGCGTGCGGGTGATGCCGGAAACGGCGTGTTTCGTTGCCGTATAGGCGATCGAATTGGGGCGCGGCGCATAGGCCGAAATAGACCCGTTATTGATGATCCGTCCACCCCGGGGGCGCTGCGCCTTCATGATCCGGAACGCCCATTGCGCGCAAAGAAACGTCCCCGTCAGATTGGCGTCGACCACGGCCTTCCATTTCTCGAAGGGCAGATCCTCGACGGGAACGGCGGGAGCGCCCGTGCCGGCATTGTTGAAGAGAAGATCAAGACGCGGGAAGCGCGCCTTGTGCGCCTCGAACAGGGCATCCACGGAAGCCGGATCGCCGACATCGGCGCAGACGGCCAGCGCCTCGCGGCCGAGCGCGCGGACTTCCTCGGCGACCGCCTCGAGCGGCTCCGGGCGGCGCCCCGTCAGGGTGACGTCCCAGCCGTCACGGACAAGGGCGAGGGCTGCGGCGCGGCCGACGCCGGTTCCCGCGCCGGTAACGAGTGCATTTTTCGACATGACGATCCTCCCTGAACGCTTCGCGCGCTGTCTGCCGGCAGATTAGCGGTCGGTATGCCGAGAGGCGATGGGCAATTGCGAAAGCGCGCTTGCCGCTTTTCGATATTCGGGTCGCAGGCCGGCTCAGTCGCCGCCCTTACTCCAGGGGCTGTCACCGCTCCAGGGCGTCGGTGCGGCATTGCCGTTGCCATCGCTGCCCGATCCGGAGCCGGGCATGCCGGGCAGGCCGCTCCAGGGTGTGGGTGGGAAGGGCGGTGCGTTGCCTTCGCCCTGCTGCGCGCCGTCTGCCGCCTTCTCCTGTGCCGCCTGCTCCCGTGCCAGCAACTCCGCCGCGCTGGGGCGCAGGGTGAGTTTCTCCGGTGACGGGCGCCGTCCGCCGGCATGGCGCTCCAGCGCCGCGACGCGATCCTCGATCGCGGGATGGGTGGCCAGCAGTGCGGTGAAGCCGACGCGCGGATTCTCGATGCACATTTCCATGATGCTTGACGGCGTCCTGGGCATCTCCGCACGCCCGGAAATCTTGAGCAGCGCCGAGATCATCGCATCCGGACGCTTGGTGAGTTCGACCGCCCCGGCATCGGCGAGATATTCGCGCGAGCGCGACAGGGCGAAGCGGATCACCAGCGAGAGCAGCCAGGCGACCAGCACGATCGCGGCGGCGACCAGCAGCGCGACAGCCGCACCGCCCCCGGCACGTCCGCCGCCCCGTCCGCCGCCGCGCCGCATGCCGCCGGTGAGAAGGCGCATCCGCCCGCCATAGCGCAGGGAGCGAAAGAGCATTTCCCCGGTGAAGGAGACGACGCCGGCGATGATCACCGCGATTACCATCATGCGCACATCCTCGTTGCGGATATGCGTGAGTTCATGTGCGATCACCGCCTCGATCTCGTCATCCTCCAGGCGCTCGATGAGGCCGCGCGTGAGGGTGATGGTGTATTGCTTCTCCTCGAGGCCCGAGGCGAAGGCGTTGAGCGCGTCCGTCTCCATGATCTTGAGCTTCGGCGTGGTCATGCCGCGCGAGATGCACAGGTTCTCCAGCATGCGATAGAGACGCGGATCGTCCTGGCGGCTGACCGCATGCGCGCCGGTGACGGCGTCGATCATCTTCTGGTGGCCGAAATAGGCGATGAAAATCCAGGCCAGCACCGCGATCGTCGCGAACGGCGCAGCATAGAGCATGTCGCCATAGGCGCCGCGGAAGTTCATCGAGAGGCTGTCGAACTGCCCCTCACCCATGCCGCGCAGGGCCAGCGCGCCGGCGAAGACGATCACGTAGACGAGGAAGAACAGGCCCAGAAGCAGGGCGATCGAGCGGCGGCGATTGGCCTGGATATGCGAATAGAGACCAAAAGCGGGAAACACCGCATCATCCTCCGGCGCCGTCGCGGGGTGCGGTGATCAAAAGCCGCGCCCCGGATCGCATTCTATGGATCAGAATTTCACTTCCGGTGCTGTCTGCAGCGTCTCTCGCTTGTCTTCGCCGATATCGAAATATTCGCGCGCGGAAAAGCCGATCGAGCCGGCGAACAGCACCGCCGGGAAGGATTCGATCGCAGCGTTGTATTCGGCCACGGCATTGTTGAAGAAGCGCCGGGCTGCGGCGAGCTTGTCCTCGACATTGGACAATTCGCTCTGCAGGGCGAGGAAGTTCTGATTGGCCTTGAGATCGGGATAGGCTTCCGCGAGAGCGAAGAGGCGCCCCAGCGTGGCGTTGAGTATATTTTCCGCCGCAGCCTGATCCGCCGGGCCATGCGCATTCGCAGCCGCGTTGCGGGCCTTGACCACGGCGTCGAGGGTTTCCCTCTCGTGCGATGCATAGCCCTTCACCGTCTCCACCAGATTGGGGATCAGGTCGTGGCGCTGGCGCAGTTGCACGTCGATATCGGCGAAGGCCTGCGTGGTGCGCTGGCGCATCGCGACGAGGCCGTTATAGATGACGATCGCCCAGACCACGAGTGCGACGACGATGGCCAGCAATACCCATTCCATGAGCGCAGGCTCCTTCTTCCCGGTGGCGCCCCGGAACGGGGCCGCAGATCCCAAAGGCGGTGATCCGCGCTAATCCGCGACGAAACCGCTTGAGATGCATTTCAGATGCCATGGTAGCGCAGATACGTCACGCAATGGTAAACTGCGCGCGCCATGGCGGGTCAGAGGCTGCGAATCCAGAATTGCAATGGTTTACGGGTTTCTCCGGCCTCGCCGACATCCTTCCACGAGAAATGGGCGATGGCGCCGGGCAGTGGCGCGTAGCCACGCTTGCGCCAGAAATCGTCGAGCGGGCGGTAATCCGCCGGGCGGGATGGGTGATCCCCGGGGCGGATCACGGCGCAGAAGGCGCTGTGACTGAAACCGTGGTCGCGGGCATGGTCCTCGCGCAGATCGAAGAAGCGGTGCCCGATCCCGTACCCGCGCCATTGCGGCAACAGCACCGATTCGGCGCAGTAAAACACGTGGTCGAGATCGAGCCCGCTTCCCGCAAGGGCTTGCGCGAAATCATCGGCGTGATCGGCAAGCGGCGTGCCCGTCGCTGCGCCGACGAGGGTATCGCCGTCGAAGGCGCCGACGAGGACCGCACGCGGGCTCTGCCGGTAGCTTTCCAGATAAAGCCGCTCATAGGCGAGATCGCCGTCATACAGATAGGGAAAATCGGCAAAGACGGTGATGCGCAGCCGCGCGACGGCATCGAGCGCCGCATCCAGGGCCGTTCCGGTCAGGCTTTCCACCCGCATGATCTCGCTCCTTCGCCCGCTCATGCGGGAGGGATGGCATGGGCCGGGTTTCGCGACAAGGCTGCAGGGCGGCGGGGCGCCCCGGTATCCTGCGCACGCCTGTGTGATTTGACCGCAGCGCCCGGATTTGACCACACTCACCCGTCAGCCATAGTAACCTGATCGGGCGTGCGCCCCATTATCTGGAATGAATGCCGGTGACGTATCCCATGCTACGCCGTTTTCCCGCCGACGAGGTCGCGGCAGCCGCGCGCGCGACGGCGTTTTCCATGCTCGTCTTCAGCCTCGCCCTCGCTTTGGCGAGCCTGCTCCCGGTGCGCACGGCGCTGGCGCAGGGCTCGTTCACCATCGTGCGCGATGCCGAGCTCGAAGGGCTGATGCGTGACTACGCGGCCCCCATCCTCGGCGCTGCGGGCATTCCCGGTGGCGCGGGCGAGATCATTCTCGTCAATGATACCTCGTTCAACGCCTTCGTCGCGGACGGCCAGCGCATCTTCATCAATCTCGGTGCCATCCTGCATACCGAGACACCCAACGAACTGATCGGCGTGATCGCCCATGAGGCTGGCCATATCCATGGCGGCCATCTGGCCCGGCTGCGTCAGGAGATCCGGAACGCGCAGGTGCTCTCCATCGCCTCGATGCTGCTCGGCGGCGCAGCAGCCGTCGGCAGCGCGCGCGGTGGCGTGGGCGAACCCGGGATTGGCGGGGCCGGTATCGCCATGGGGGGTGGCGAGATCGCGCGGCGCTCGCTGCTGGCCTATCAACGCTCGGAAGAAATGGCCGCCGATCAGGCCGCTGTGCGCTTTCTGCATGCGACCGGCCAGTCGCCGATAGGGATGATTCGCATTTTCGAGCGCTTCGCCAACGAATCACTGTTTCGCTCCAGCCTCGACCCGTATCAGATCAGCCATCCCCTGCCGCGCGAGCGCATCGCCCAGCTGGAACGCCTTGCCGCCGAGAGCCCGCATCGCAATCGCACCGATCCGCCGGCCCTGCAGCGCCGCCACGATCTCGCCCGTGCCAAGATTTCCGGTTTCGTCGAGCGCCCGGAGACGGTCTTGCGCCGCTTCCCGCCGAGCGACAATTCTCTGGCCTCGCGCTATGCCCGCGCCATCGTGGCGCATCGCTCCGGGCGGATGCGTGATGCGATCGGCCTGATGGACGAATTGCTCGGGACGCAGCCGAACAACCCTCATTTCCACGAGCTGCGCGGCCAGATCCTTCTGGAGAGCGCGCGCCCGCAGGAAGCGGTCTCCTCGTTGCGGCGCGCCGTCAGTCTCGCGCCGGATGCCGCGCCGATGCGCACGCTCTACGGCCAGGCGCTGGTCGCGATCGGGGACGGGACGAGCCTCGAAGAGGCGATCAATCAGTTGCGCCGCGCCATCCGCATCGAGCCCGAATCACCGGACGCCTATCGCCCGCTGGCCATGGCCTATGGCCGCACCGGCCAGGTCGGACGGGCGGAACTCGCCATCGCGCAGCATTATTTCTACGCTGGCGACATCCGCAACGCCCAGAATCAGGCGCATCGCGCCATGAACTCGCTCGTCGAAGGCACGCCCGAATGGTTGCGCGCCAAGGATATCTTCGACTACGTCCCACCCCGTCACATGCGCTGAGGCGCGACGAAGCCGGCCTCGACGACAGGGCGCCGGCACGATGATACAAGGATGAACCATGACCTGTTTCCTGCGCGGCCTCGCCACGCTCTCGCTCGCCGCCCTGCTGCTGCCGCTCCCCCGTGCCGAGGCCCAGCCCGCCTTCTCGGAAGACGAGCGCGCGGCGATCGTCGAGATCACGCGCGAATATCTTCTGGAGAATCCCGAAATCATCCGCGAGATGATCACCGAGCTTGAGCGCCGCGAAACGGCGGAGCAGGATGCGCGGCGCACGCAGACCCTGAGCGAGGCGCATGATGCGCTCTACGGGGGCGACGACATCGTCATGGGCAACCCCGACGGCGACGTCACGCTGGTGGAATTCTTCGACTATAATTGCGGCTTCTGCGAGCGCGCGCTGGAGCACGTCGAGGCCATGATCGCTTTCGACCCGGATCTGCGCGTCGTGCTCAAGGACTTCCCCGTTCTCGGCCAGGGTTCGCTCGACGCCGCGCGCGTCGGCCTTGCCGCCATGGAGCAATTCGACAACGAGACCGCAGGCGACTTCCACATGCAGCTGATGCGCATCCGCGGCCAGGCCAATGGCGACAATGCTGCGCGCCTCGCCGTCGAGCTCGGGGCCGATCCCGACCGGCTCGAAGCCGATGCCAACAGCGCGCGCGTGCGCGACATCCTCACCAGGAATTTCGAACTCGCAGATGATCTCGGTCTCACGGGCACACCCGCGTGGGTGATCGGCGACGCCGTCATCTCCGGCGCGGTCGGCCCCGAGCGGCTCGGCGAGGCGGTGGCCAATGTCCGTGCCTGCGGGCTCGCGGAATGCTGAGCGGCCAGAAGCCGCTTGCATGCGTCATCGCGCATGAAAACGCGCTTCATCACCCTTGGCCTGCGCGCATGGCGGTGGCATCACTGTACTGATGACCACCTTTGCGACAACCGGGACGGCACCGATCGGCGCGACGGCGGCGCCGGCGCGACGTGTAGCCGACGTGATCATCCCGCTCGCCCTCGATACCGCCTATAGCTACGCCGTGCCCGCCGGAATGGTGCTCTCCCCCGGCGAGCAGGTGCGTGTGCCTTTCGGGCCGCGTCGCGAGGCGATCGGCGTTGTCTGGGGCCTGCGGGAAGGTGATCCGGGCAATCTCAAACAGGTGATCGAACCCGCCGGCGGGCCGGTCTTCTCCGACAATCTCCGCAGCTTCCTCGACTGGGTGGCGCGCTGGACGCTCGCTCCGCGTGGCTCGGTCCTCGCCATGGCGCTCAAGCGTCCGGACGAGGAACGTGGCGAGGCGATTCGCGTCGGCGTGCGCCTGGCCGGCCCGCCGCCAAAGCGGATGACGCCGGCGCGCAATCGCGTCATCGCCGCTGCCGGGGGCGGGCTTCTCTATTCGAAGAGCGATCTCGCCCGCGCCGCCGGCGTCAGCGGCGGCGTGATCGACGGGCTCGTCGACGAGGGCACGCTCGAAACCTGCGTGATGCCGCAGGAAAACCTGTTTCCGCCGCCCGACCCCGATCACGCGGTGACGCAGCTCGGCCCGGCCCAGGATGCCGCCGCGCGCAGCCTGCGCGAGGCGGTCGCGGCGCATGACGCCGGCGCCTTCCTGCTCGAAGGCGTCACCGGTTCGGGCAAGACCGAGGTCTATTTCGAGGCGGTGGCCGAGACGCTGCGCGAGGGCCGGCAGAGCCTGATCCTGGTACCCGAAATCGCGCTCACCGCGCAATTCCTCGATCGTTTTGCGCAGCGCTTCGGGGTGCGCCCCGCCGTATGGCATTCCGGCGTGACCGGGCGAAAGCGTGAGAAGCTCTATGCCGGGCTCGCTGCGGGGGAGGTGCGCGTCGTCGCCGGCGCCCGCTCGGCCCTGTTCCTGCCCTATGCCGATCTCGGGCTGATCGTCGTCGATGAAGAGCACGAAGCCGCCTATAAACAGGAAGACGGGGTGCATTATCACGCCCGCGACATGGCGGTGGTGCGCGGGCGCATCAATGGCTGCCCGGTCGTGCTCGCCTCAGCCACGCCCACGATCGAGACCCGCGTCAACGCCGCGCAGGAACGCTACCGGCATCTCGTCCTGCCCGAACGCTATGGCGGGCGTAGGCTTCCCGCGATCACGGCGGTCGATCTGCGCGGGGTGAAGGCGGGCGGCAAGAAAGACGGCAAGGGTGACAACAAGCCCGAGGGCGATGGCTGGATCTCGCCGCCGCTCGCCGCGGCTATCGAGGAGACCATGGCGCGCGGCGAGCAGGCGCTGATCTTCCTCAACCGGCGCGGCTATGCCCCGCTCACCCTCTGCCGCGCCTGCGGACATCGCTATGAATGCCCCAATTGCTCGGCCTGGCTCGTCGATCACCGTTTCCGCCGCGCCCTCGTCTGTCACCATTGCGGCCATGTCGCGCGCCGGCCCAGCGCCTGCGAGGCTTGCGGCACGGTGGATGCGCTGGCCGCCTGCGGGCCGGGCGTGGAGCGCATTGCGGAAGAGGTCGCCACGCGCTTTCCGGGCAAGCGCGCCATCACACTGTCGAGCGATTTTCCCGGCGGCACGGAGCGCATGCGTCGCGAGCTCGCCGATATCGCCGAGGGCAAATGCGACATCGTCATCGGCACGCAGCTCGTGGCCAAGGGGCACAACTTCCCCGGCATGACGCTCGTGGGCGTGATCGATGCCGATATCGGGCTCTCATCGGGCGATCCGCGCGCGGCGGAGCGTACGTTCCAGCTCCTGCAACAGGTGACAGGACGCGCCGGGCGCGGCGAAAAGGCCGGGCGGGCGCTGGTACAGACCTATCAGCCCGACCATCCGGTGATCGCGGCGCTGATCTCCGGCGATGCCGAGCGCTTCTATGCGCAGGAGACCGAGAACCGCCGGCTCGCCGGCCTGCCGCCCTTCGGGCGCCTCGCCTCGCTGATCATCTCCTCACGCCACCGCGAGCAAGCCGAGGCGCATGCCCGCGCCCTTGCCCGCGCGGCCCATACCATGGATCTGCGCGATCCCCGCCTCACCCTGCTCGGCCCGGCAGAGGCGCCGATCATCCTGATCCGGGGCCGCTACCGTTACCGCCTGCTCCTGAAGAGCGCCCGCGACTTCGATCTCCAGAGCTTCATCCGCGACTGGCTCGCGAGTGCCCCCAAGCCGCGCGGCGATATCCGCGTGCAGGTGGATATCGATCCGCAGAGCTTTTTCTAAAATCTGGTCAGCGACGGTCGAGGCGGACGGCTTTGCGCAGCGTCTCGTCGATGCGACTCTGCCAGCCGGGGCCACCGGCCCGGAAATGTTCGAGCACTTCCGGACTGAGCCGGATCGTCGTGCTCACCTTGGTCCTGGCGGCTTTCGGTCGGCCCCGTTGCACCTTTGCCTTCGTGAACTTCTCCTGCCATTCGGGTGCCGACAGGTCCGGTGCGTCGTCATCGAAATCGGGGGGCATAGGCTTTCTGTTCTCGGTCATTGGCCTTCCTCATGCTGATGATCCTTCATGCCTCGCCACGTGGCGTCCAGACGAGAACGACCATCCGGCCTGCCAGAAACCAGACAGTGATGTAACGCGACTCGCCATACTCGAAACGATCATCCTCCACTGTCAGGTGATCGCCTTCAAACACCTCGGCAGCGTCGGCGATATCGAGACCCCGTTCCACGAGCGTGGTCAGCCGCTTGAATGCATCGAAGGCAATCTTCACCATTACCGTTACTACAAAAAAGTTACCGCATCGATTATTGTTGTAACATTATATGTCTCTCGCGAGAACGCGCAACGGGCTTTCCGCAGTCCCATGGGGGCAGGAAGTCCGCATCAGCGAGCCCTTGACGAGGTAACCCTTGCCACCAACCACACAATGGTGGCAAAGCCTCCGGCACTGCATCATGCGCCCGGAAACCTGCGATGACACCCTCCCTCGACCAGTTTCGCCGCGTCGTCATCAAGGTGGGCTCGGCCCTGCTGGTCGATCACGCGCGCGGACGCCTGAATGCGGCCTGGCTGGCATCGCTTGCGGAGGATATCGCCGATCTGCATGCGCGCGGCAACGAGGTTCTCGTCGTTTCCTCCGGCGCCATCGCGCTCGGGCGCACCGTTCTCGACCTTCCCGCCGGCGCCCTGCGGCTGGAGGAGAGCCAGGCGGCGGCGGCGGCGGGGCAGATCGCGCTGGCGCGCGTCTGGGCGGAAATGCTCGGTCATCATGGTGTGCGGGCAGGGCAGATTCTCGTCACTTTCAGCGATACGGAGGAGCGCCGGCGTTATCTGAACGCGCGCGCGACCATCGCCAAACTGCTCGAGCTGCGGGCCGTCCCCGTCGTCAACGAAAACGACACCGTCGCCACCAACGAAATCCGCTACGGCGACAATGACCGCCTCGCCGCCCGCGTCGCGGCGATGATCGGCGCGGATCTGCTGGTGCTCTTTTCCGATGTCGACGGGCTCTACAGCGCGCCGCCGGCGCGCGACCCGCAGGCGCAGCACCTGCCGGTGATCGCGCGGATCACCCCGCAGATCGAGGCGATGGCCGGCGGCGCGGCCTCGGAGCTTTCGCGCGGCGGCATGCGCACCAAGATCGAGGCCGCCAAGATCGCCACCCAGGCCGGCGCGCACATGATCATCGCCGACGGGCGCGTGAAGAACCCGCTCGCCCGCATTGCCGAGGGCGCGCGCTGCTCCTGGTTCCTGACCGCCGCCACACCGACCACGGCGCGCAAGGCCTGGATCGGCGGCAGCCTCGAATCACGCGGCACGTTGCATGTCGATGAAGGCGCAGCGCAGGCCCTGCGCAAGGGTGCGAGCCTGCTCCCGGTCGGCGTCACCCGTGTCGAAGGTGCATTCGCGCGCGGCGACGCCGTCAGGATCTGCGATCCGCAAGGACGCCTGCTCGGGCGCGGGCTGGTCGCCTTCGATCACGGCGATGCCGCGCGCGTGGCCGGTCGGCGCAGCAGCGAGATCGCCGATCTGCTCGGCTATAGCGGGCGCGATACCATGATCCATCGCGACGATCTGGCTCTCGATGGGCACGATTGAACTCCCGGACTCGAGGACCGGGAGTGATCGCGCATATCATGCGCACGAGAATCGGTCTTGCCGTAAAGTCAGCGTTGCAGCAAGGCTGTTCGCGAAACGGAAGATCAGCCCATGACCCTTTTCATCCGCGAAGCGCAGGCATCGGACCTCCCGGCGATCATCGGCCTGCATGCGGCAGACCGGACCGGCGGTCACGGCGATCACTGGAGCGAGGTTACCCGCCCCGCCTATGAGGCGGCTTTTGCGCGGATTGCCGCTTCCCCGGATTGTACGCTGTTCGTGGCCATGGAGCGCGAAACCGTGCTGGGCAGTTTCCAGCTGACCCTGATCCCCACCATTACCGGTCGCGGCGGGCTGCGCGCCAAGGTCGAGAGCGTCCAGGTGGCGGAAGCGACACGCGGACAGGGAATCGGCGCGGCCATGATGGCTCACGCCGAACGCGTCGCGCGCGAGGCGGGCGCGCCCTTCATCGAGCTTACCTCCAACAAGGCGCGCACCGACGCCCACCGCTTCTATGCGCGGCTCGGCTACGGCCAGAGCCATCTCGGCTTCAAGAAGAGGCTGTAAGCGGCGGACAGACTGCGACCGTCCGGGGGGGGTGAAATTTGGGGGCTCACGTTCGGGACCGATTTCGGTTATACGGGG
>NZ_DATGCW010000040.1:0-4142 GCF_035311605.1 Saliniramus sp. | reverse complement strand
GTGGCGTTCCTCTATGTGGTGGCACGCGGCCCCGGCATGCTCTCCCTCGATGCACTGATCGCGCGGCGCTGGCGCAAGGCGTGATCAGGGCCCTTACAATCTGTCCAATGCAATTCCGGGCCCGGGGCGGGTCCGGAATCGCCGTTATGGTGAATCCCCGTTAACCTGAATTCCCAAATTCGCCATGATCGCGCCGCGCGGCGGTCGCGATCCGCATCGAATGTTCGCCCCATCGCAATGACGCGATGCCATCAGACATGCGAGACGAGTTTGAGACCATGATTGCCGCGCAGATGAACGACCCTGCTTCGATTGCCCCCGCCATGCCGGATCCGGCCGCGGTGGAAATCGGCACGATCCATGACCTGCGGCGCGATTCGCCCGCCTCCGCGCCAGCAGAACCGCCCGCGTCACGCGAAACGAGTCGCGCGCTCCATTCCGGCTTCGGCCCCCTCGCCCTTCCCGCCCTCGTCGCAGCAACCCGTGTCATGGGTGGCGCGACGAACAAGGGGGGCTGATTCGCTTCAATGTGAATCAAGCGGCGGATGCATCGCGCATCCGCCGCCGCACATTATAGCAGCACCCGAATCAGGAACGTGTTGGGCGAGACCGCACCAAGCAGCACGATGCCGAGGATCGACGCGGCGATCCAGGCGATGAAGACCGCGATCATCCCGCGCCCGGCCCCGGCGCGCATCGCGCTGACCAGCCCCGCGAAATTCCCCGCCAGAACGATCACATGCGGCGCCATCGCCACCGCCAGCACCGCCCAGAGCGCCATGGCGGCGCCGAATTGCGCGAGCGAGAACTGTGCCAGCGCCACCAGCACGAGCGCCGCCGCCACGTTCCACATCAGAAAGAAACCCGCATACCACGCGTCCAGCGCCCCGCGTTTCCAGGCAAAGAGCGCATAGCCATGCGTCACGGCGACGATGAGGGCGAGAAGTGCGATGATGATGTACACGGATCCGTCCCCCACGGGCCTTCGATACATGAAAAGCGATGCGCGACACTGTGTGCGCTCCGGGGGCGACGGTCAAATGCGGGACCCGGCCCCGCAATCCGCACCCCGGCAACGCCCCGCCCGCCGCTCAGACGCGCGCTCTCCCGATCCCGCGCGCCACATCGATCCGCGCCAGTACATCGTCGCGATCCATGCTGACCAGCCGTCCGATCTTTGCGCTCTCGTGGAGCTTTGCAAGCTGTCCGAGCACCGCACGCAGGGCTTCACCAGGCTGCAACAGACCTGCGAGCGCACCCAGACTATCGGCAATGCGGATGAGGATTGCCGGGTTGTCAGATCCCGCCTGGCGAATTTCGTCAAATGCCATATTGACGACCCCCGCGATCTCGCTGCGGTCGGCAATCACGCGGACGCGGCCCTGCGCATCAGTAATCAGTTTCGGCTGAAGGCGACCCGTCAGGATTTCCTCGAGTGCTGCTGTCAGGCGGTCGATGACGGCGATCGCCGTGAACGGATCGTTGATGCCCGGCGACAAGGCCCGCACTGCGATCTCGACGAGTTGCCGGATACCGTGTTCGAGATCCTGCGCCGCCGTTCGGTTGCGGCCGATAACGAAGGCCTTGCGGATCGCCTTGTCGCAACCAGCGGGAATTCCGGGCGAAAGCCGAACATGATCGCCGTGACGGATGAGATGGTGGCCCGCACGCACATTCACCACGATGACCGCGTCGTTCTCGCAGGCGATCTCGACGAGGTGGCTGTAATTGACGACCTGGATATAGCCCTGCTGCTCCAGGGAGATGCTGCGAAGGGCAGTGCTGTCCTGGTCGAAATCGGGGGGCTCGGTGATCGATGAATCCGGGCCGCTGCCGGAGTGCAGGATCTCCTTCACGTCCTTGCGCAAGCCCTGTGACACCGCCTCGACCACATTGTCGGCGATGATCGCGTGGGCGATCTTGTGGATATAAAACAGCAGCGCGAACAGGCATATCAGGGTCAGCAGGCTGGCCAAAGTTACCGCCGCATGGGGCATGCCCTCCCCGCCGAGATTCTCGTCGACCGAGCGCAGGATGGCGATGATGTAGACGATCGTGCCGATGAACAGCCCGAGCACCGCCTGAATCTGCCGATCACCGACGAACATCGAGATCAGGCGCGGCCCGAGCTGGCTCGCCGCCAGCGTCAGGATCACGAAAGTGACGGAGATGACGAGCGAGGTCATCGTCATCAAGCCGGAGAGCAGACTCGACAGCAACGTCCGCGCACTCTCCGGCCCCCCGCCATAAAGCCACCAGACACCTCCGTCTCCGTTGAAGATGCGGGACCCGAAGGTCAGCATGACCACCGCAACCAGCATCGCCGCCACGGTCAGCGCGACGGGGACGAGCCAGAGCTGTTCGCGCAGATGCGAAAGAAGATTGCGAATCCGGTCCATGCAGGCAGAACGCGCAAGTGCGGCAATCGATCCATATGGCGGGGTGATGGGGGTTGGGCGTTTCTTCTCCGCCCTCAATGACGTCCGCATGCTGCATCTGCGTCGCGCTCTATCCTGATGCGCACCCCTACCCACAAAACCTCTTCGCGTTCGCCGTCCATTCCCCGAACCCCGTTGCGACCATGTGGCGGATGACGGCGCAGACGTAGCGTTTCTGGGCGGGGGTGTTGGCGCGGCCGGCGTGGTAGCGGGCGACGGCGCGGGTCCAGTCGCCTTCGCGGTCGCGCAATTCGCGCAGGAAGCGGGCGGCGTATTCGACGTTGAGCGCCGGGTCGAGCATATGGGCGACGCTCTCGAATTCCTGCTTGTGGTAATGGTGGTTGATCTGCATGCAGCCGAGATCGATCAGCTTGACGCCACGCCGGCGCTCGCGCTCGAATTCGCGCAGCGCATCCGCCGCGCTCTCGCCGAAGAAGCTGCGCCCGGCAATGTTGAGCGCATAGGGGTGCAATGTGCCGCGGCGTCCCGTCTCGGTGAGGCCGATGGCGAAGAGCACGGCGAGCGGCACGTCGTATTTGGCCGCAGCGCGGGTCATCTCCGCCTCGCAGACGGGATCGGCCTCGGCGCGCGCGGGCGCCTGCACGTCAAAGATAAATATCGCCACCGTCAGACAGGCGATTGCCCTCAACAGTCTCATGCTGCCTACTCCCTTCATGATCGAGTCCAGAAGCCCCCTCCCCGCCATCGGGTGAGCCACGGTTCGCGCCGGAGCCACCCTCCCCTTGGGCGAAGTTCTGGCCGCCGGCTCCGTTCTGGCCGGCACCGTTGCCGTTTGCATGCTGGCGTCCGGCCTGGGCAGGATCGCCGCTCTGTATGGTGATGCTTTCCGGGCTGAGCCCGCTCTTGCGGATGAGATTGCCGATCAGATCCTTGTCGGCACGCACCATCTCCAGCGCGCGCGGCTCGGAGACGGTGATCTCCATGCGCATGGCACCATCGGAGAGGTGCATCGCCACGCTGATCTTGCCGAGCGAGACCGGCGTGAGCTGGATGGTGAGCATCTTCACAGGCCCTGCAGGCCGGGCCCCCTCGCCACGCAGGCTGCCCGCGAGCGCCTGGTCGAAGCCGCCGGCGCGCATCTCGGCGCCACGCGCCTCGCCGCTGCGGGCAGTGAAATGCGGCCCCGCCTCACGCATGAAGGCCGCGCCCTCGTCGAAGGCCTTCGCGAGCGCATCCAGATTGCCCGCACCCAGCGCGGACTGCGAGACCGGCGCGAAATGCGTCGCCTGCGAGACGACCCGCGCCTCGCCGATCCCCGAAGCCTGGCGTGCGCCGAGCCCGGAATGGCCCGGATTATCGCGCAGGGACAGATGCAGGCTCTCATCCGATTGCATCGCCGCCCCGGCAGCGGCCTGCTGACCGGCCTGCATCCGGGCCGCGTTCTGTGCGGATGCGGGATCGCCGGCGGCAGGTGGCCCGGCGAGATGCCCGGGAGCGGGTTGGCCAGGTATCGTTTGTCCCGCGACGGCCTGCGGGTTCGCCGCGGCATCAGTTTGCGCACCGCCAGCGTCTTCAAGCTGACCAGCGAGGGCACGCAGACGCTCCAGCGAGGCGAAGAAACGCGCCGCGGGATCGCGCGCCTGTGCCACGGCTTTCTCCTCACCCTCCGGCGCGAGGCGCGCCAACGCTTCCGCGACGGCCTTTGCGGCGAGATCGCTCGTCGGCAGCGCGCGCGTCTCGTCG
>NZ_DATGCW010000039.1:0-9430 GCF_035311605.1 Saliniramus sp. | reverse complement strand
TGTCGCCGGTGTAGCGGCCTGCGCCGGTGAGAAAGCGTTGATCTTCCACGCGTTTTGGCGCCTGGCCGATGCCGAACTTGCGTTGTGACGATGCGACTGCATCCATATCCGCGACTCCTCATGAACTTGACCGAGAGGTTTGCGCGTCCCGGGCGATCCGTCAACGCCCGGATCGGTTGCTGCAAACGCTTGTCATATCGGAGATTCACCAAAAGAAAAGAATCTCTGTTTACGTTGACGTCGAATTTTGACGGTGGGTAATGCGTTGGATATTTCGGTCCGTCAGCGGCTCGCGCGCTTCAGGCGCGACTTCATGACCCTCGACTGGGTCGGGCGGAGCCGTGCCGATGGTGGCCCGGCTGCGCCCGACTTCATCCTCGACGATACGCTCGCCGCTTACGGTGCGATCGGTCATGGCGGTGGCGTGGATTGGCGGGACGGGCGTGCCGCATATTACGACGCGGAGATCGATCCGGGTTACGATCTTGCGCCCGCACCGGAGGCGGTCGCGGCGATCGACCGTCTGGCTGAGAGCGTCGGTGCGGAAGCGGCGGCCCTGGGCGAAATCGCGTCGCGGGCAGAGCGTGACGGGCGCGGTATCGCCGCCGCGCAGGTGCGTGCCGCAAGCCGGGCGCTCTCGCTGATCGCGGACAACCAATGCGCTGCGGATTCCGAACCCGCATCCGCGTTCGACCCGGCAATCTGGCTCGCGGTCTTTTCGCAGATACAGGATATCGTCGCCGCCATCGGCGAGACGGCCCTCGAAAGCGGTCTGTGCGCGGTGCGCGCTGCATCGGCGACGCGGGGTTTCTTCGATTTCGCGCGTGAAGTCGACGAGCTGGAGCGCGCCTTGCGGGCGGGCTGGCCGGAGATCGAGCGGCTCGCCGGTCTTGTCGAGGAGGCCGGCGCGCAAGCCGGGGCGCTCGCGGCGGAATTGCGCATGACGCGGCGCGCGCTCAATGCGGCGGTGACGGAATTTGCCTCCGACACGCTGCCTCCCGCCGAAATCGAGCCGCTGATCCGGCATCGCCTTGCGCGGATCGGCACGGCGGCGGCGCAGGCGACGGGAATGGCGCGGCGCATCGCGGCGGAGGCGCGCGCCTCTCGCGAGCTGATCGAAACGCTCGTCGAGCAATTCATGGTGATGATCCGCGAGACGCCGCTGGGCGATCGGCGCGCCGCACCGCGTCTGGCCTTCTTCTCGCATTGCACGCTCGCCACCGCCACGCGTCAATACG
Source organism: Saliniramus sp. (assembly GCF_035311605.1). NCBI lineage: Bacteria > Pseudomonadati > Pseudomonadota > Alphaproteobacteria > Hyphomicrobiales > Salinarimonadaceae > Saliniramus > Saliniramus sp. The sequence goes on along the minus strand of NZ_DATGCW010000039.1, from coordinate 8,192 downwards.
TGGCCCGCACGATCGATATTTCGATGACCGGCGCCCTCGTGGCGCTCGATATGCCCGACGGTTTCCGACGCGGGCAGCCGGTGCGCCTGACCTTGCCGGACGCGCCGCCGCTGATGGGGACGGTTGCCGGAATCAGTCAGTACGGGCTGCATGTCGCCTTCGATCTCGGCCACGCCGTGAACGCTCCTGCCCGCGCGCCCCTGCGGCGCATGCTCAACGCGGTGCAGCATCACGATGACGGCCTCGTCTCCCGCGTCCACGCCTTTGCCCGCGAAATCCGCACGGCGCTCGAGCGCGCCGTCGCCGAGGGCAGTTGCGCGCATGCGGATCTGATCGCGCCGCAGCTAGAGCCGCCGCGTGAGAGTGATGACGTCACCTATGGCCATCCCTGCGCCGCTCTGTTCGAGGCCCATCTCGCGGCCTTCGTCGCGGGTCTCTTGCAGCGTAATCCGGATATCGCCCATGTCGCGGCGATGGATCGCGGGGGATATGTCGCAGCCGGAGCCGGCTCCGCGCCTGCCAGAGGCGTATTGCCGCCCTGGCGTCCGGGACAGTTGCGTCAGGACCGGGAATCGCGCCGACATGCGCGCAATCTGCGCCCCAGTGTCGCGCATAATCTGCGTGACGAGGCCGGGCTGGTGCGGATGATCTCCGCGCCGATCTTCCTCGGCGGGCGGCATTGGGGCTGCGCCGAGATCGGCTTTCGCCTGCCCGAGATCGGGGAGAGTGCGGATTCACCGGAAAACGGTATTCTGTTTGAGCAGGATCAAGGCGAAGCCGGCGCGCCCGCATGATTCTGGGGGCATGAACACGCTCCCCCGAACAACCATCCCCATGGCTTACGCGCTGGAGACCGTCCCGCGCTATACGAGCTACCCCACCGCTGCCCAGTTCGATACCCACATCGACGAGGGCGTCTGTCGCGACTGGCTCGGCGCGCTCGACCCTGCCGCCCCGCTCTCCTTTTACGTGCACGTGCCCTATTGCCGGGCCCTGTGCTGGTATTGCGGCTGCCATACCAGCGTGCTCAACGACGATGCCCGCATCGCGCGGTATGCGCGCCGCCTCATGCGTGAGACGGAACTGCTGGCCGAGGCCACGCCAACGGCCGGCCCCGTTGCGCATCTGCATTTCGGAGGAGGCACGCCGACGATCCTCGCGTCGGAGGATTTCGCCGCCGTGATCGACCGCATCCGCGAGCTTTTCCCCTTCGCGCCCAATGCCGAGATCGCCGTCGAGATCGATCCGCGCACGCTCGAACCGGAGATGGCGTGCGCGCTGGCGCAAGCCGGAGTGAACCGCGTCAGCCTCGGTATCCAGGACATGGATCCGCAGGTGCAGAAGCTCGTCAACCGGGTGCAGCCGCTGGAGGATGTGGTGCGCACGATGGATCTGCTGCGTAACGTGGGCATCACGCGGGTCAATGCGGATTTCATCTACGGTCTGCCGAAACAGACAGCCGCTCATGTGCGCAAGTCCATCCGCACCATGCTTGATCTCGGCATCGACCGCGCCGCCGTGTTCGGCTACGCGCACGTGCCCTGGTTCAAGAAGCATCAGAACGCCATCGATGCCGATCTGCTGCCCGGCGCCGGCGAGCGGCTCGAACAGGCGCGCGCGGCCGAGGCCGCTTTCGCTGAGGCCGGCTGGGAGGCGATCGGCTTCGATCACTACGCGCATCCCGACGATGCCATGGCGCAAGCCGCCAGGGCGGGAACGCTGCGGCGCAATTTCCAGGGCTATACCACCGACGGGGCGGATACGTTGATCGGCATCGGCGCCTCCTCGATCGGCGCCCTGCCGCAGGGCTATGTGCAGAACGAGCCGCATCTCGGCAAATGGGCAAAGAGCATCGATGCCGGGCATCTGCCGGTGGTGCGTGGTGTCTCGGTCACTGCGGACGACCATCTGCGTCGCGAGGTAATCATGCAGCTGATGGCCGCGCTGGAGGTCGATCTCGCAGAGATGGCGCGCGCATACGGGCATGAGCCGGCTATGTTCGACGCTGCGCTCATGGCGCTGGAGTCGCTCGTCGCAGACGGGCTGTGCCGGATCGAGGGGTATCGCATCCGTGTGACGCCGCAGGCGCGGTTCTTCGTGCGCAACGTCGCCGCTCGGCTCGACGCCCATTGGGAGCCGAGTCCGGGGCGGCATTCGCTGGCGGTGTGATTGCAGGCGCGATCATCAATGCCGGAACCGAGCACAAGGCAGGCCGTTGCCTATCCGCATCGCGCCCGGGCCCGTCTGTTCGGGTCCGCACAGGCGATTGCGCAACGCGAAGATCCGGATAGAGAAGCGGCATGAATGAAAAACCCTCGCGTTTCAGCGGCCTTGATCATGATGACAGGCGATTTTTCAGGCGTGCCCTGATTGTTTTCGGCCTGTTCGCCATGGCTTATTTCTTCTGGTTGCTGGCCGGGACGTTGCTGCTGGTTTTTGCAGCCATCCTGATCGCGGTGATACTGCGTGCCTTTTCCTTTGCCCTGGAGCGCCACGCACATGTGCCGCGGGCGATTTCCTTTTACATTGCGCTGCTCGTCGTGGGCGTGGCTCTTGCGGGGTTCGTCTATTTCTTCGGTGCCCAATTGCAAACGCAGTTGACAGACCTGTTGTCGCAGCTCCCGGAACAGATCGACGGGTTCGCGGCACGGCTCGGTATCGAAGACCCCCTCAGTGAGATCGAGAGCCAGCTCGATGACGGGTTCGGAGCCAGTCTTTTCGGCCAGGCGGCGGGATTCGGCTATACCGTCATCGGCGGCTTCACCAATCTTCTCTTGCTGATCGTGGCGGCGATCTATCTCGCCTACGATCCCAAGCTGTATCGCAAGCTGTTTGCCAGCCTGTTCCCACCCGACCAGCGCCATGGTGTCGAGGATGTCATGCTCGCAACCGGTGCCGCGCTCAAGAAGTGGTTTCTCGGACAGATGGTGAGCATGCTGTTTGTAGGCCTGCTTTCGGGCTTGGGCTATTGGGCTGTTGGTCTGCCGACCCCTGCCGCGCTGGGGTTGATTGCCGGCTTCACGAATTTCATTCCGTATATCGGCCCGGTTCTCGGCGCTGTTCCCGCACTCGTCTTCGGCTTCAACATTTCCCTGGAAATGACGTTGTATGCGCTGCTCGTTGCATTCGCTGTACAGCAATTGGAGGGGAATGTACTGGTGCCGCTCATCCAGAAGCGCGCGGTCGCAATGCCGCCGGCCGTGGCGCTGTTTGCGATCATCATCTTCGGGGTGCTGTTCGGCTTCATCGGGATTCTGCTTGCCGTGCCGCTGGCGGTGACCGTCATGATCCTGGTGCGCAAATTATGGATCGAGGGTGTCGTCGAGCACCCGCCGCGTCACGATTAGAGCGCCCGACCTGACGGAGTCAGGTCGGGCGCTCCAGGTCATTGTGTGACGCATCATTTTTTCCGTCAGCCGGTATCCACCTGACGGAGTGATGCTCTAGCAGGCCGTTCCCCGACGAAGGCGGGCTGGTCAATCATGCCGGCCTTCGTCGGGCTGGCGACCCTCGTCAGGCACGTCCTCCTCCGGCCACTCGGCGATCCGCGCCATCAGACCATCCATGTCGTTCTCGGCCATGAGCACGAGCGAGAAGCCGCCATCCAGGGCTTCGACGCGATCGCGTACGCTGGCGCCGGCGCGGTGGACGCTCTCCGGATCACCGGTGATGAGCGGGTGCCAGTCGGGCAGGTCGCGCCCCTCGGCGAGGCGGCGATAGGCGCAGGAAGGGGGTAGCCAGTCGATCTTCTGCACCGTTTCCGGCGTCAGTTGCACGCAATCGGGCACCTCGCGCAGGCGCTCCTCGTAAGCGCGGCAGCGGCAGGTCCCCTCATCGAACATGTGGCAGGCGAGATCGGTATAGACGACGCGCTCGGTATCCTCGTCCTCGAGCTTGACGAGGCAGCAGCGCCCGCAGCCGTCGCACAGGCTCTCCCATTCCTCGGCGCTCATTTCCGCGAGGCTCTTGACCTGCCAGAAGGGGCGTTCTGCCATGATGTTCGCTTTCGTTTTGCGTGTGCTCATGGATAGGCGATTGATGCCGGCCTTGCAATGAGTGGGATCACCCCCCTTGCGTGGCGTGCATTGTTGATCATTAACATTTATGAGGTTTTCTTCGTTAACCATGCGGACTGCATCAGGCCATGCGCGGTTTTCGAGAAAATTGCGTGAATTGCGTGGTTTGTCGTATGGGCGGGCTAGCCGCGCGTTAATATTCCTTTAATAATCGGCTTTCGGCGATTATGCGCGGTCTGTTCGGCGCGTATGTGTCATGTGCCAAGGATGGGTTCGTTGCGTCTGGCCCCGGAAACAAGTCTCTGGACTCGGATCAAGCGTTGGGCGGCGGATTTCGACGCCTGGCTGAGCGCTTCCGCTTTCGAGGGCCAGGGCGATTTCAAGCGCTTCTGGCGTGGCTATAACCGCGTCATGCGGGTTTTCCGGTTTCGCGGGATGCGCCGGGTGCTGCTCGACCTCACCAGCGAGGCCGCAACCCTGAGCGTGGCCGCCGGGGCCGTGCTGGTCATGCTCGCGATCCCGGCTTTCTACGAGACGCATGTTGACTGGCGCCGCACGCAGGATTTCGCCGTCACCTTCCTCGACCGCCAGGGCGAGGAAGTGGGGCGTCGCGGCATCCGTCACGACGACTCGGTCCGGCTCGAGGATTTTCCCGACGAACTGATCATGGCGGCGCTCGCCACGGAAGATCGGCGGTTCTTTTCGCATTGGGGCATCGACCCGATCGGGACGACGCGGGCCCTCGTCGTCAATACGCGCGCCGATGCGGTGGTGCAGGGCGGCTCCACGATCACGCAGCAATTGGCCAAGAACCTGTTTCTGAGTAATGAGCGCTCGATGGACCGTAAGATCCGCGAAGCTTTTCTGTCTTTTTGGCTGGAGGCGCAACTCGACAAGGAGGAGATCCTCAAGCTCTATCTCGATCGCGCCTATATGGGCGGCGGCAATTTCGGTGTCGCGGCGGCGGCTGATTTCTATTTCGGAAAATCGGTCAAGGATCTCACGCTCGCCGAATCGGCAATGCTTGCGGGCCTGTTCAAGGCACCGTCGCGCTTCTCACCCCATATCAACCTGCCCGCGGCGCGTGCACGGGCGAATGAAGTCCTCACGAATCTGGTGAATGCCGGCTTCATGAGCGAGGGCCAGGTGCAGGTGGCACGCCAAAACCCGGCGACGGCGATCGACCGGGGTCGGGACACGCCGGCGGATTATTATTTCGACTGGGCCTTTGAGCAGGTCAGGGAAATGGCTCGGGAAGGTCATTTCGGCAATGAACGCGTGCTCATCGTCAAGACGCCACTCGATCTCGAGTTGCAGGCGCATGCCGATCAGGCCGTCGAGAACATCCTTCGCCAGCACGGCGAGGCCTATGGCGTGCGCGATGCGGCTGCGGTCGTGATGGATCCCGACGGCGCCGTTCGCGCGATCGTCGGCGGGCGTGATTACGGCGCGAGCCAGTTCAACCGGGCGACGTCGGCCCTGCGCCAGCCGGGTTCCGCCTTCAAGCCCTTCGTCTATGCGACGGTTCTGTCGCATCTGCCTTACCGTCCCGACAGTATCGTGCGCGATGCGCCGATCTGCATCGGCAATTGGTGCCCCAACAATTACAATCGCTCGTTTGCCGGCGCCATGCCCATGACGACCGCCCTGGCGCGTTCGATCAATACCATTCCCGTGCGCTTCTCGCTGGAACTCGGCAATGGCAATGCCCGTGAGGGCAGGGCGAAGATCATCGAGATGACCCGGCGCATGGGCGTGCGCACACCGATGCAGGACACGACCTCGCTGCCCATCGGCGCCTCTGAGATGACCGTGATGGACATGACGGCGGGCTATGCCGTTTTCGCCAATGGTGGCAGCCGCGTCGATCCCTTCGTTACGCTCGAAGTATGGAATTCCTTTGGTGAACAGCTCTACTCGCGCCGGCGCGACCATGAGCCCGAAAGGGTGCTCGCGACGGGAGTTGTCTCGGATATGAACCGGATGCTCTCCACCGTTCCGACAGCCGGGACCGGGCGCCGTGCGGCCCTCGACGGCATCGTCTCCGCAGGCAAGACAGGGACCACGAACGCTTATCGCGATGCGTGGTATGGTGGCTATACCGGAAACTACGTCTCCGCGATCTGGTTTGGCAATGACAATTACGAATCGACCCGGCGCATGACCGGCGGTTCGCTGCCCGCCATGGCTTGGCGCGAAATCATGAGCTTCGCGCACCAGGATGTCGAGATCGTGCCCATCCCGGGCCTGGATACGGATGAAGCGCCGCTTGTTGCGCAGGCCCCAGAGGCGGAAACGTCCGAGCGGGTCCGTAACGGGAGCATGTCGCGGCGTTCCTTCGAGGTGATCGGCGGGATCAACCGCATGTTCGAGAGCGCCTCAAGGCCTCGTACATCCTTCACCCCGCCCCGCCAGAGCGGAACAATGGTGCGTCCCGTCCGCGCAAGCCGCGCCGGTGGTTTCGAGGTGGTCAGCGGGCGCTGAATGCGCGCTGCGGCGCGTGACATCCGCGCTCAGTTCCAGGCGCCGACCGGTTGCTTGTGCTGCAATTCCTCCAGTCGCTCCGACGGATCGTCCGAATGCTCGGCGAGGAATTTCTCGACTTCGAGCGCTGCCATACAGCCCATACCCGCAGCCGTCACGGCCTGGCGGTAGATGTCATCGGTCACGTCGCCGGCGGCGAAGACGCCGGGCACGTCGGTGGCGGTCTTGCCCGGATGGGTGACGAGATAATTCCCGGTCTTCATCGGCAGCTGACCTTGGAAAAGCTCGGTCGCCGGCTTGTGGCCGATGGCGATGAAGACACCGTCGATCGGCAGTTCCGAAATCTCACCGGTGACGGTATCCTTCAGATTCAGATGCGTGACCCCCGGGGGCATGCCGCCGCCGCAGATCTCGTCGACCGCCGCGTTCCAGCGGATCTCGATCTTGGGATTGCGCATCAGGCGTTCTTGCAGGATGCGCTCGGCGCGCAGGCTGTCGCGGCGATGGATGAGGGTGACCTTCTGCGCCAGATTGGCCAGATAAAGCGCTTCCTCCACAGCCGTATTGCCGCCGCCGACCACGGCGACATGCTTGTTGCGGAAGAAGAAACCGTCGCAGGTCGCGCAGGCGGAGACGCCCATGCCGGAAAACTTCTGCTCCGATTCGAGCCCGAGCCACCTGGCCTGCGCGCCGGTGGCAATGATCAGCGAATCGCAGGAATAGGTCTCCCCGCCATCGCCGGTGAGCTGGAAGGGGCGCTGCGAGAGATCCACCGCACTGATGTGATCCGAGACGAAGCGCGTCCCGACATGCTCGGCCTGGGCGCGCATCTGTTCCATGAGCCAAGGCCCCTGGATGACATCGGCAAAGCCCGGATAGTTCTCGACATCGGTGGTGATGGTGAGCTGGCCACCGGGCTGGATGCCCGAGATCAGGATCGGCTCGAGCATCGCGCGCGCGGCGTAGATCGCGGCGGAATAGCCGGCCGGACCGGAACCGATGATGATGACTTTCGCGTGGTGATGCGCCATGGCAGATCTCCCTTTGCGCCTTGTTTTGGATAGCCGGGCGCGCGCTGTCAATCAGGCCGCGACCGGATCACGCGCTTGCGCACAGGTGTCAGGCTGCATCCCCGAGACGCTGGCGCAGGAATGCGCTGATCCGCTCTGCCGCGATCTTGCCGGCATCGGGCGGGGCCGTGGTTGCGGGGCGCACCTGCGCGACATCCGCGTCGGTTTCGAGATCGTGAACATGCCCCAGCGCGGCGAGGCGCCGTGCAAAGAGGTGGTGGCGCGGCCCCATCCCGCTGAAGCTGAACAGATCCACCGGTTTGCCCGTCGACAAGGCTTCCGATACCATCGAGGTCGAATCGGCGGTCACAAGGATGCGGTCGGCCAGGGCGAGCATGCCGAAATAGGGGTTCTCGCCGGTCCCGCCCCAGAGCGTGATCTGCGGATCATCGGCAAAGCGCGCGGCCAGCGCTTCGCGCACGGTGGGCTCCGTACGCCGGGAGGGGGTGATCATGACGGTGTGACCCTGCGCGCGGAAGGCGGCGAGGATGGCGAGCAAGCGGGTGATGTCGCCCGCAGAGAAGCCGCCACGGCGCGTGCGCCCACCCAGCAGGACGGCGAGGCGCGGGCGTGCGAGATCGGCATATTGCGCGGCGAATTGCGCGGCTGCGGCGTCGAGCTT
>NZ_DATGCW010000038.1:0-4182 GCF_035311605.1 Saliniramus sp. | reverse complement strand
CTGCCGTTGGCCCTGTTGGCCGCGGCGCCCGCGACAGCCGCCGATCTGCGGATCGGTCTGAGTTCGGAGCCGTCATCGATGGACCCGCATTTCCACAATCTGGGGCCGAACAACGCGTTGCGTCAGCACATTTTCCAGTCGCTGACCTATTCCGACGAGAACATGCTGATCCAGCCTTCGCTGGCCACGGCATGGGAAGCGACCGGCGATACGACCTGGGAATTCACCCTGCGTGAGGGCGTGAGCTTCTCCAATGGTGACACGTTCTCGGCGGAGGATGTGATCTATTCGATCTGCCGCGTGCCGATGGTCGAAGGCTCGCCGTCTTCGTTCACCAGCTTCGTGCGCGACATCGTCGGCGTGGCGGTCGACGGCGCGACCATCACCTTCACCACCGACGGCCCGTCACCGCTTTTGCCGACCAACATGTCCTCGGTGGCGATTCTGAACGCCTCGGTCTATGGCGGCGAGGGCGTGGAATTCTCCGCCGATGGCTGCGCCAATATGGGCGATCTGCCGGCTTCCACCGATTTCTCGAGCCCCGAGATGGCGATCGGCACCGGCCCCTACACGCTGGTGAACTTCGTGCCGGGCGACCGTATCGAGCTCACCCGCAATGCTGATTACTGGGACGGCACGCCGAGCTGGGACAACGTCACCCTGCGTCCGATCGCCAATCCGGGTGCCCGCGTCGCGGCGCTGCTCGCCGGTGACGTGGACGTCATCGAGACGCCGCCGATCCAGGATTTCGCCACCATCCGCGAGGCCGGTTTCGAGATCGACCAGGGCCTGTCGAACCGCGTCATCTATCTGCACATGGATAGCGGCGAGGAGGTGCCCCCGGGCGTGTCCGGCACCGACGGCGTCAATCCGTTTGCCGATGTGCGCGTGCGCGAGGCGATCTCCAAGGCGATCAACCGCGACGCCATCGTCGAGCGCGTGATGGGCGGCGTGGCCGTGCCGGCGGGCGAGCTTCTGCCTTATCCGCTGTTTGGTACCCGCGAAGATGCCGACCCGGACGTGTATGATCCCGAGCGTTCGGCCGCGCTTCTGGAAGAGGCCGGCTTCGGTGACGGTTTCGAGATCGTGCTGTCGTCTCCCAACGACCGCTACATCAACGACGAGCGCGTGGCCCAGGCCGTGGCGCAGTTCCTGTCGCGGATCGGCATCCGCACGGGTGTCGATGCGATGACGGCCTCGACCTTCTTCTCCAGCCGCAACAACCAGGAATTCGGCATGTGGCTGGCCGGCTGGGGTGCGGCTTCGGGTGAGATGGCCAACCCGCTCACGGCGCTGGTCGCGACCCGCAACCCCGATACCGGCATGGGTTCGACCAACCGGCAGCGTTATTCCAACCCCGCCATCGACGCGCTCGTCATGGAAGCCCGCCGCACCGTCGACGACGATACCCGCGAGGAAATCCTGCAGCGCGCCTCGACCATGGCCATGGAAGACTACGCCACCGTGCCGCTCCACTTCGAAGTCACCCCCTGGGCCTTCGCAAGCAATCTGGACCTGACGCCCCGCGTCGACCAGTACACCATCGCCATGATGGTCCGCCCCGCCGAGTGAGGCCGGGACCCGGTATGCGGGCGGTGCTTCAGTATCGCCCGCATCTTATCTGCCCGAAGCTCATGGGCTCCTACCTTTCTGCACGCCCGGATTTTCGTATCGGCACGGGGCGCAATCCAGGAACAGTCACTGCATGCGCACAATTCACAGGTATGCCGGATTTTTTGCGGATTCCCTTACGGATTCCCTTGCAAAACCCTGCGAAAGGCGGTTTCTCCACGGCTCATTGATTTGAGCGCGCCGCAGTGCTCTTCTTGCGATGTACATCCTTACGCAGGGTCGTACACGGCAACTTTCCCTCTAACGTGAGACAGCCGCCATGCTGGTTTATCTCATTCGTCGTATCGGCCAGTCCGTACTGGTTGTGGCCGTGATGGCCACGCTGGTTTTCCTGGCCGTCTACGCCGTCGGCGATCCGGTGGCGATCCTCGCCAATCCGGATGCCGATGAGCAGGAGATCCAGGCGATCACCGCGCGGCTGGGCCTCGATCGCCCGCTCTGGGAGCAATTCGGCGTGTTCATCTGGAACGCGCTCCAGGGTGATCTCGGAAGCTCCTTCGTCTATGCGCAGCCCGCCGTCGAGGTGATCCTGCAGCGCTTCCCCGCGACGATGGAGCTGGCGCTGGTGGCGCTGATCTTCTCGATTCTGCTTGGTGTGCCGCTGGGCGTCATTGCCGGCCTCAAGCCCGAATCGCTGCTCGGTCGCTCGATCATGACAACCTCGATCTTCGGCTTCTCACTGCCGAATTTCTGGCTCGGCCTGATGCTGATCCTGCTCTTTGCCGTGCAGCTGCGCTGGCTGCCGGCGAGCGGGCGCGGGGAGACTGTCGAGATCCTCGGCTTGCAGCTTTCGATGTTCACCTGGGACGGGCTGCGCCATCTCTTCCTGCCGGCGCTGACGCTCTCGCTCTACAAGGCGTCGCTGGTGATCCGCATCGCCCAGGCCGGCACGCGCGAGGTGATGCTGCAGGATTACGTGCGCTTCGCCCGCGCCAAGGGCCTGTCACGCAACCGCATCGTCTTCGTGCACGTGCTCAAGAACATGATGATCCCGGTGGTCACGGTGCTCGGGCTCGAGCTCGGCTCGATGATCGCCTTTGCCGTGGTGACGGAGACGGTCTTTGCCTATCCCGGCATGGGCAAGCTGCTGATCGATTCGATCAACCGCCTCGATCGCCCGGTAATCGTGGCTTATCTGATGCTGACCGTCGTCGTCTTCGTCATCATAAATCTCGTCGTCGATCTGCTCTATGCAGCGATCGATCCCCGCGTGCGCCTGACCGAATCGAAGGGCTGACAGTCATGAACGATATGACCGAAAAGGCCGTCACGCAGCCTTCTGCGGCTAACCCGCCGCGTCCCGTGGAGCAGGGCGAAAGCCTGTTGCGCCGGCATATCGCCGCGTTTTTCGAAAGCATGACGGCGACGATCGGGCTGGTGGTTCTGGTGACCCTCGTCGTCGCCGCCTTCACCGCACCGCTCTGGGCGCCGCAGAACCCCTATGATCTGGCGACCCTGTCTATCATGGACAACATGCTGCCGCCCGGCGAGCGTCTCGATACGGGCATGCTCGCCATTCTCGGCACGGATGACCAGGGCCGCGACATGTTCTCCGCCGTGCTCTACGGCATGCGGGTCTCGCTGACGGTCGGCGCCTCCTCGGTGCTGATCGCCGCCATCATCGGCGCATCGGTGGGTGTCTTCGCCGCCTATATGGGCGGGCGCACCGAGAGCTTCCTGATGCGTGTCGTCGATCTGCAGCTCTCCTTCCCCGCGATCCTGGTGGCACTCGTGCTGCTCGCCGTGTTCGGACGCGGCGTCGACAAGGTGATCATCGCACTGATCATCGTGCAATGGGCCTATTATGCGCGAACCGTGCGCGGCTCGGCACTGGTGGAGAAGCGACGCGAATACATCGAAGCCGCGCGCTGCCTGTCGCTGCCCGCGCGCCGGCTCGTCTTCAAGCATCTTCTGCCCAACTGCCTCCCGCCGCTGATCGTCGTGGCGACGGTTCAGGTCGCCAATGCCATCGCACTGGAAGCGACCCTGTCCTTCCTCGGGGTCGGCGTGCCGGTCACAGAGCCCTCACTCGGCATGCTGATCGCCAATGGTTACGGCTATCTGCTTTCGGGAACCTACTGGATCTCCACCTTCCCCGGTGTGGCGCTGGTGATCCTGATCGTGGCGATCAACCTCGTTGGTGACCGCTTGCGCGATGTGCTCAATCCGAGGCTCTCGCGCTAGCACTGTGCCGGTGACGCTTGCAGATATGACCGCTCCCCGCTGGAGCATTGCAGATGAAAAGGGACGTATGGCGATGAGCAAGGCCGTCCTCGATGTCAAAGACCTGTCGGTCACGTTCCGCACCCGCGAGGGGCTGGTCACGGCCGTCAATGATATCAGCTTTACCGTCAGCGCCGGCGAGGTTCTGGGGCTTGTCGGCGAATCCGGCTCGGGCAAATCCGTCACCGGTCTCGCCGTGCTCGGCCTGATCGACCCGCCCGGCGAGATCAGTTCACGCTCCTCCATCACGGTGAACGGGCGAGAGCTGGTCGGCCTGCCGGAAGAGCAGTTGCGGCGTGTGCGCGGCAAGGATGTGGCGATGATCTT
>NZ_DATGCW010000037.1:0-9739 GCF_035311605.1 Saliniramus sp. | reverse complement strand
CCTCGCGATTGACGGGCTGATGTGTATCCCGCCTTTCGACGAGCCCCCTTCGCCGCACTTCGCCTTTCTGCGCGAGATCGCCCAGCGCAACCATATTCATGCCCTGTCGATGGGGATGAGCGCGGATTACGCGGCGGCGATCCAGCTCGGCGCGACCCATGTGCGCATCGGCAGCGCCATTTTCGGCGCACGGGATACCAGGTGAGCGGTGATCCGGCAAACGCTCCCGCAGCGGATCGCAGGGGCGGGGCCGGCGCGGCCCTGCACCTGTCGGTGCACGATCTCGCCTGCCGGCGCTCGGGGCGGCTCGTTTTTGCCGGGCTCGGCTTTGATCTCGGCCCGGGTGACGCGTTGCTTGTGACCGGGCGCAACGGGGCGGGCAAATCGACGCTGCTCGCCATTCTCGCCGGTCGGCTGCGCGCGGCGGGGGGGCGAGTCATGCTCAACGGTGCCGGCGAGGCGACCCTGCCGGAGCAGCTGCACTGGATCGCGCATCGCGACGGCTTGAAGACGGCGCTGAGCGCGCGCGAGAATCTCGCCTTCGCCGCAGCCATGCTCGGTGAGGAACGCTTCGCGCCCCATGACGCGCTGGAGCGTGTCGGCCTGCCGCATGTGGCCGACATGCCGGTTGCCTATCTCTCCGCCGGCCAGCGCCGCCGGGTCGCGCTGGCGCGGCTTCTGGTGGCGCATCGCCCGATCTGGCTGCTCGACGAGCCGACCTCGGCCCTCGATGCCACCTCGCAGGAGATGCTTTATAGCCTGATGCGCGAACATCGTGCTGCTGGCGGTATCATCATCGCGGCAACGCATCTGCCGCTGCCCCTCGACGACGCGCAGAGCCTCGCCATCGCCGCGCCGCCACCCGCTTCGAGCGCGAAAGGCGCTGCGGGCGCGCAGGATTGGGATGATTGGGAGATCGGCGACGTGTCCGGCGCCTCCGCAGTCGGGAGGGCCGTCCCGTGACCCGTGCCTTCTTCGCCCTCCTCGCGCGCGATCTGCGTCTCGCCGCCCGGATCGGCGGATCCGGCGTGATGGGGCTCGTCTTCTTCCTGATGATCCTGACGCTGGTGCCCTTCGCGCTGGGGCCGGACCTCAACCTGCTCGCGCGCATCGGCCCGGCGATCCTGTGGATCGCGGCGGTGCTCTCGACGCTGATCGGGCTCGACCGGCTGTTTCAGGCCGATGAGGAAGACGGCTCGCTGGATCTGATCACCGCCTCGCCCCTGCCGATGCCGGCGACAGTGCTGGCCAAGGTCGCGGCGCACTGGCTGACGACGGGCGCGCCGCTCGCCCTCGTTTCGCCGGTCTTCGGCCTGCTGGTGGCGCTCGACGGGATCGGCATGCTCGCCGTGGCTGCGACGCTGTTCGTGGGCACGCCGGCACTGACCTTCATCGGCGCCGTCGGTGCGGCGCTGACCGCGACGATCCGGCGCGGCGGGCTGATCCTCTCGATCCTGGTCCTGCCCCTGATGATCCCCACCCTTATCTTCGGCGTTTCCGCCGCCAATGCCGCGCGCGGCGGCACTGTGCCCTTCACCACGCCCTTCCTGATCCTGATCGCCATCACCCTGATCAGCGGACTGATCGCAACCATCGCGGCGGCTGCGGCGTTGAAGCAGGGAGAGTGAACCTTCCGTGGCGCACTGATTCGCGCGGCCTAAGAATCTGTTATGTGTTCGGTTTTACGATCTGAATATGTTGGTCTGGTAAGCGAGGAGACATTGTGATGCGGCCACATGCGGTAACAATCGTGCTACATTGGCATGCATTGCAACGGGTTTTGCTGGATCGGCGTCATCGAATGGCGTAAGACACGCCTGTTACGAATTGCGCCGTGCTTTTGCGGGACGGCGCTTTCTGCTTATGGGATTATCGAATATGAATCGCAATTGGGTATCTGACATGGAGCGGCAACGCTTCCCAAAGGACGAGCGGGACAAAGCGGACGAACTCTTTCGCGCGATCGGGATGGATCCGGAGATATATATGTCCTATGCGCGCGCTCAGGTCGTGCGGGTTAATCCGCCCAGATTTGCTGATGATCAGGCGGAGTGCGGCCATGCGGGCGACCATCCGCATAACGACCGATCTCAAGCGTCCTGACGCCGGTTTTCGGTCGAAGTTTTCAGGTCCCGATTCTTCGAGTTTCAATTGCCTTCCGCCAACCGAGCGGACAACGGGGCGCGTCAGGCGCCCCGGGAATATGGCTTAACGTATCAGATGGAATTCAGGATCGACTGATAACTCGCATGCCCGGGTGCCAGCATGATCGGCATGTGATTATGGTACCGCCACGCTGCAGCCAAGGGCGTCTTGCGTCCGTCGAGTGTCGCTTCCGTCGCCTCTTCAGCCGACAGTGTCAGCAACAAGGCTGCAGCCCCTTTCGGAAGATGCAGGGAGCTGACGCTGTTCACATCGTCCTTCCACAATGCCACGGCACTATTCGGGTTCCGGCGCCCCATCTGGTTGACGCGCGTGATGAGCCCCCGAGAGGTGAGTGTCAGTACCGCGCAACCGGGGTCATCGGCGAGTGAGGTCGCGTAGCGGGCGGACCAACGGCTTGCGATCTGCGCACCGTCCATCAACAATACGAAGACCAGATTGGGCCCGACCGAGCGCACCGCGCTGTGGCAGGGTTCACTGCGCGCGAGATCCTCACAGATCAATGCGCTGAACACAGATTTTTCCCGGAAGG
This sequence comes from Saliniramus sp., assembly GCF_035311605.1. Lineage (NCBI taxonomy): Bacteria > Pseudomonadati > Pseudomonadota > Alphaproteobacteria > Hyphomicrobiales > Salinarimonadaceae > Saliniramus > Saliniramus sp. The sequence continues at coordinate 7,044 of NZ_DATGCW010000037.1, read as the reverse complement.
CCATCAGCCCGACTTCGCGGGTATTTATCAGCATATCCTCCCACCACAGCTTGTGTGGATCGAGTGCTGAAGCGAGGCCGTATTCATTAATCTGATGCTTGTCGAGACGCCAGCGGTGATGCTTGGCGCGCGAATAAGTCAGCGCCTTGCGTTCATCATCCTTCGCGTGCGCGAATGTCGTCGTCAGTACGAAATTGCCCTTTGCTCCGGTGCAGTCGGAAGAGGAACCGGCGACGATGAACTCGACATGCGGTGCGTAGACCCGGATCTGACGAACCAGTTCGGCATAGGTTTCCCAGTTCAGGGCGTATTCGGGAAATACAATCCCATGCACCGCGCCGCAGTCACGCTCGGCTTTCCGGACCAGCGCCAGGGCGAAGTGGGCGACGGCGCTGGTATCCGTTGGCAGCCAGGTCTGACTGACACCGAACCAGCCCCAGCCGTTTCGGGGCGCGTCCTGATCCTGTATGTCAGGCCTGAAATCAGAGGCAGCGATCTCATAGGGATACGGAATCGCCAGGATATTCAGAGCTTTGCCATCGGGCTCCGGTTCCCCGACGGGATGGAACCAGTGCATGTTGACGCTGCCACGTGGAGGTAACAGCGCGAGATTGGCCGACAAGGTTCGCATGGTACAGCCCACCGCCGGTGTGCGCGATTTCGGCAGAACACGAATGACGTACGGATTGACGAGAATGCATACCGTATCGGTATAGGCCACATAGCGAAAATGCTTGCTGTCACCCTTGATCGCTTCAACGGGTGCTTTTCCAGTGCCGTTGCTGCGTTCCGCCTCACCATCGTCTTCGACATCGTCGTCGAGCACGACAACGCGTGAAAACCGGTCGAACCAGCCGCGCCTGGCATTGAAGCCGAGATTGTGGCAGGCGTGATCAGCAATAATCAGGAGGGCGAGTACCGCGCGCCAGAATCCAACGTCCGGGTCCTCCTCGGAAGTCGTGTCGAGAAGAGGCCTGTCCGCATTTGCGACGATCGTATTCCAGTAGACTTGTACGGGTTTCGAGACTTCGGCGTTCCAGCGCTTGATAATTGTCTCTGAGGCGCCGTTGTTCTGGATGAAAGAGTGGAATATGTCGGCCCATTGCTGACCGATCGCTTGGCATTTTTCCTTTTGGTCCGACGGGAGCGAGAATACAGAATTCGTGGTGCCTCGGCGTGATCCGTCGGGAGCAATTCGGCGATAGGCGTCGCCGCGTTCGAGCAAATAAGCCGATGCAGCGAAAAGATCGCTGGGGAACATCGGGAAATGATCGAGGCCGCTCGCGCCATGTGCAGCCTGCGCATTCTCTTGCGAAGATTCATCGGTTGTTCTCTTTCCGCGCGTCCCATCCGGAAACAGGCGCTCGAGAACGCTTTTGATCGTGGCGGCGCTGAAGCTGGGGGAGAAGGAGGCGGGCATCGATTTTCTTTGTTCTGGAATCTGGACACATAACACGTCCCAGAATAGCACATGAATCGCGATTCGCGCCAGAATTGTTACACGTTCATCCATCAGCCCCGCAAGGCAAAGACCAGCGTGCCCGCCAGCAGCGCGACGCCCAGCGCGCGGAAGCGCCAGCGCTGGGCAATGTCGAGGCGCGAAAGCGCGCCCTCGTCGTAATCGAAGCGCTCGTAATGCACATTGTCCGGGTCAAGGCCGAGATCCATCAGCGTGTCGGCGGTGCTGGTCATGAAGGCGGTGGGGCCGCAGGCCATGGAGAGTGTGCGCTCCGGGTTCAGGCCATCCAGCGCGCGCGTGAGCAGCGCCGCATCGACGATGCCGTTCTCGCCGTCCCAATCCGCCGGCGGGTGGTCGAGCACGAACCAGACCTTCAGGGCGAGATGCGCGCGCATCGCCTCGATCTCCTCGCGCCCGACCAGCCGGTCCTGCGTTCCAGCGGCGACGATGACGCGGATCGGGCGGGTCTCGCCGGCGCGGGCGAAATCCCGCAAGAGCCCCATGATCGGGGCGATGCCGACGCCGCCGGCCAGCAGCAGGATGGCGTCGGCTTCGTTGTCGTCGGCGGTGAAGGCGCCGTGGGGCCCGTCGATCCCGGTGAGCGTATCGGGGGCGAGTTCGCCGATGCGGTTCGTATAATCGCCCGCCTCCTTGATGATCAGGCGCAGATCGCGCTCGCGCGGGCTTGATGCGATCGAGAACGGGTGATCGAACAGGCTCTGGCGGCGTGGCGCCGTGGCGAGCCAGACGAACTGGCCGGCGCGGTAGGAGAAGGGCCGCCCGTCCACGCGATGGAAGGTGAGCTCCCACAGGCCGCGCGCCTTCTCGATATTCGAGACCAGCCGCCAGGGATCGCGCCGAAAGGAGAGACCCCGCCACAGATGCACCACCACGAGGCTCGACAGCGCCAGAGCTGCCAGCGCATACCAATAGACATGCATCGACAAGGCGCTGGCATAGGTGCCCACCGCCAACGCATGGGCCACACCGAATCCGACCGCCAGCGCGCCCAGCGCCGCATGCAGGCCGCGCCAGGTTTCGTAGGGCATGCGCACACGGTCACGCAGCACCGCGAGCACGACGATCATGATCACGGCAAGCCAGGCGATCAGCCCGGTGCGGGCGCGCTCGCCCAGAAACATCATGCCGAGCCGGTCGAAACCGCGTGCAGGATCGGCGAGGAAGGTCGGGACGGTGTAGAGCAGGGGATGCAGGATCACGGCGATCAACAGGATCCGCGCCGCCCAGCGGTGAAAGGCGATGGAGCGGTCGATGCCGATACGGCCGCTGAGACTGCGAAACCGGCCGGAAGAGAAGAATTGCAGCGCCATCATCGCCAATCCGACGATGCCGAGCGCGGTTGCCGCTTCACCCCAGGCATGATTGGGCGGGATTGGCACGGAAGCGGCCAGGGCAAGTCCGGCGGCGACGACGACGAGATAGCCGAGTGCAAGGGCGCGCCCGCTCAGGCCGACCATGGGTGCCGTCGATACCCGGTCATCCGGGGAATTAACCGGCGCATCCTGTGCTGAACCTTGCTGGTCGCTTAGCGGATCCGCCATTATCGTCTCCGGATTGAAAGAACCATCGCCGCGCCTGCCCGGAGGAATCCGCGCTCGCATCGCCGTCTCCGGCGATCGCGTGTATTAGGGCATGCGTGGGCGCGGCTGTTCAACCCCCAAGACTGCTTAACCCGCAAACCGTCACGGGAATGGCCTGTGGCGCAGCGGGAACCGTGTTCAATTGCCGGCTACATAATCGCGCCAGATCGGCTCGCCCTTGAAATCGGCGAGGAAACGGGCATGCGCCTCGCGTTCTGCATCGGTGAGGCGCTGCGGGGGAATGCGGCGCTCGCGCGGGGCGCCGGCGCGCGCCTCGGCGCCCAGAACTTCGGCCCGGGCCTGGGTCACGGCAAGACCCAGATCAGTCTGCTTGCCGCCGATCAGCTCGATATAGACTTCCGCGAGGATCTCGGCGTCGAGCAAGGCGCCGTGCCTCGTGCGTCGCGTATTGTCGATATTGTAGCGGTTGCACAGGGCATCGAGATTGTTGGGCGCGCCGGGATGCTTGCGTCGCGCCATGGAGAGCGTGTCGAGCACGTCTTCCATGCGGATGAGGTCAAGGCCGATGCGCCGGAACTCGGCATTGAGAAAGCCGACATCGAATGGTGCGTTATGGATGACGAGCCGCGCGTCGCGGATGAAGGCGGCGAAGGAAGCGGCGATATCGTTGAAGAGTGGCTTGTCGGCCAGAAATTCATCCGACAGCCCGTGCACGGCGAGCGCGCCGGCGGATACGGGGCATTGGGGATTGATATAGACGTGGTAACTCTCGCCGGTCGGGATGTGGTTGATCATCTCGACGCAACCGATCTCGATCACCCGGTCGCCCGCCGCATGGTCGGTGCCGGTGGTTTCGGTATCGAGCACGATCTCGCGCAGCATGGTCTCTCTCTCCGGTTTCCGGCTCACCCGATTTGCGGTAATTCTTGCAGTTATCCTTGCGATGACCCTGGCACCCCCGCCCGCCCGTCCCGGCCTGCGAGCGCACGCATGATATCGCGAACCTGGACCCGCGCGGCAGAGATGCCGCGGCTCGTATCCACAATGAAATGCGCCCGCGCGCGCTTCTGCGCATCTGGCAATTGCCGCGCCAGGATCTGCTCGAAACGCTCCGGACTCATCCCCTGGCGCGCCAGAACCCTCTCGCGCTGTACCGCTTCCGGCGCGCTGACCACCACGATGGCGTCGCAATGGCGCTCGCCCCCGGTCTCGAAGAGCAGCGGAATGTCGAGTACGGCGACGGGGGCGCGGTGAGCGCGCGCCCGCGCGAGGAAGGTATCGCGCCGCGCCGCCACCAGCGGATGCACGATCGCCTCGAGCCGCTTCATCGCGGCATCATCGCCGATCACCCGCTCGCCGAGCAGCGCCCGGTCGATGCGCCCCTCGCGTACCGTACCGGGAAAGGCGGCCTCGACAGGAGCAACGGCTTCCGCGCCATAGAGATCATGCACTGTGGCATCCGAATCATGGACGGGGCATCCTGCTTCGCGAAACAGATCCGCCGTGGTGGATTTGCCCATGCCGATCGAACCGGTGAGGCCGAGCACGAATGTCATGATCTCATCCTTTGCCGGCTACAATGTCGGTCTCAACCAAGGCCCGCAGCGCCGGCGTGACCTCCGGGCGAACCCCGAACCAGCGTTCGAAACCGGGTACGGCCTGATGCAGCAACATGCCGAGACCATCTACGCAGGCCAGTCCGCGCGCCCGCGCCATAGCAAGAAACGGTGTTTCCAGAGGCACATAGACGATATCGCTGACGATGGTATCATCGCGGCAATGCGTGAGATCGAGGGGCAGGGGCGGTTGCCCCTTCATGCCCAGAGAGGTGGTGTTCACGATCAGCCCGGCTTGCGGAAGGAGTTCGGGGATCGCGTCGAAACCGTGGACGCTGAGCGGATTTTCATCTGATAGATAGCCGGCGAACAGTTCTGCCAATGCCTCGGCCCGCCCGCGCGTGCGATTGACAAGGCGGATCGGCGAAAGCCCGCGCTCGATCAGCCCCGCCACCACGGCCCGCGCCGCTCCCCCGGCCCCGAGCACAATCGCAGACCCGGCGCGCGCGGCCCAGTCGGGTCCGCATCGGGAATCGAGATTGTCGAGGTAGCCGGTGATATCGGTGTTGTCGCCCCACAATATACCACCCTCGCGCCACAGCGTATTCACCGCGCCAAGGCGCCTTGCGCGTTGCGTCGCCTGCACCGCGCCGGCAAAGGCGGCTTCCTTGTGCGGGATGGTGACGTTGCCGCCGACGAAGCCGTCTTCGTGGAAATGCGCAAGAAACGCTGCGAAATCATCCCGCGCCACATCCAGCTTCTCGTAGGAACCGTTGAGCCCATATTGCGCGATCCAGTGATTGTGGATCAGCGGTGAGCGCGAATGCGCAATGGGATGGCCGACCACGAAGGCCTTGCGGGTCATCGTCTTCTCCTCATGCCGTACAGCCTCACAGTGCCAGACAGCCTTCATCGCGCAAAGCCGCGAGCAGCGGCATCAGCGGCAGGCCGAGGATGGTGGAATGGGCGCCCTCGACCCGCGTGAACAGATGGATTCCCGCCCCTTCGAGCTTGTAGCCGCCCACGCTCGTCAGCGCGTCCTCGCCTGCCAACGCACAATAGCGCGCAATCTGCTCCGGCGTGAGTGCGCGCATGGTGAGCGTGGCGCTGTCGACGAAGCTTACGAGCGGCTTCCTGCCGCGCCACAGGCTCACACCCGCATGCAGGCGGTGGCTGCGTCCGGAAAGCTGGACGATCTGGTCGTGCAACGCGTGCATGTTGGCGGGTTTGTGCAGGATGATCTCGCCGAGCGCCAGGGTCTGGTCGGCGCCGATGACGATCGCCTGCGGATATCGATAAGCAAGCGCCTCCGACACGTCCCGCGCCTTGGCCTGTGCGAGATGCAGCGCCAGCTGCGCCGGATCCGCGCCCTCCGAGCACGCCTGCACCTCGGCGGCGCGCTCGTCGATCGCGGCGGGGCGGGTGATGCAGGAGAGACCGGCTGATGCGAGCAGCGCCTTGCGTGTGGCGCTGCCCGATGCCAGCACCAGCGGATGCGGATCGCGCCACAGGGCGCCGGGATCGCTCACGATGTGCCTCCTGCGGGGTCATGACCGTTCGGCAGACCGGGGCGCGGCGATGCTGATATCACCGTGTCCATGCGCAGGGAATCGATCATGGTCGCGCGCACGGCCTTGCGTTCCGCGATCTGTGCGAGCAGCTGTTCGCGGGTCGACTTGTTGGAGCCGTAGGTAACGATTCCGACGAGAATTGCCGTTACCGCGACGACGAAGACGAGGCCGTCGAAGCGCAGGATGCCGAAGATGAAAGCGGCGAGCGCCGCTGCGCCGCCGATCATGCCGATCCGCGCCGCGATCATCACCTTGCGGCAATTCTCGGCGCGGTCGGCGAGATCGATGATCTCGTCTTCGATTCTCGCGATCCGGTCGCCGATCTCCGCCATGATCCGTTCCGCTGCATGCTCACCGTCTGCGCCCAGCGATACGCGTTTGCGCGCGCGGGTTCAATCACCTTGCCGCATTCATCCCGGCCCATCTGCGACGTCGCGTCGCGCGATCGGATCAATGCCGGATACGCGGTACTGAGAGCCGCTCCCAGGGGCGCGCGCTCTCGAAGGCGCGCGCGGCGGCGAGGACGCGGGCATCGGCGAGCATCGGGCCGACGATCTGGAGGCCGATCGGAAGCCCGGCCTTCGAGAGCCCGCAGGGCACGCTGGCGGCGGGTTGCAGGCTGAGATTGAAGGGATAGGAATACGGCGCCCAGTTGAGCCAGTCGTCGCCGAAACGGCCGTCCGGCGGCGTGTTGTGCCCCGCCTCGATGGCAGTGGTGGCCAGGCTCGGCGTGAGCAGCAGATCGTAGCGGTCGTGATAGGCGCCCATGGCGGAGAAGACGATGTTGCGCGCGCTCGCGGCCATGACGAAATCCGCCGCCGCGATATCGCGCCCCTTCAGGGCGATGGCGAGCATGCCGGGATCGAGTTCCTCCCAGCGCGATTCGGGGATGGTGC
>NZ_DATGCW010000036.1:0-12003 GCF_035311605.1 Saliniramus sp. | reverse complement strand
CTCGAGCTCTTGTTTCGGCGCTGGCCCGAAGAAGTGCGCTCATGAAGGCTCCTGCGGCTGCGGTGGCGTTCAGCCCTTGACCGATACGACCGGGGCACAGGGATTGTGACATTGCGCGAGCGTTTGACCGTAAGGGGGCAGGGTGATGGCACTTGCGGGTGAAGCATCCTTTCGGTGGGGCCGACAGCAAACGCGGGAACCATCGCTCCGGCATGCAGTTGTCTGCGGGATGTCTCGAGCCACACAACACGATTCCGGACTCGATCGCTCCATTGGGCTGTGGCAACTGGTTTTCTACGGATCGGGCACGATCCTCGGGGCCGGTATCTTTGTGGTCGTCGGTGAAGTGCTGGGCGTGGCCGGTGCACTGACGCCGTTTGCCTACGCGCTTGCCGCTGTCGTCGCGATAACGTCCGCCTTGTCCTTCGCCGAGATGGGTGCGCGCATTCCCACTGCCGGCGGACCGATCGATTATCTGGAGCGCGCGTTTTACATACGCTGGCTCGGCTCCGGGGCGGGCTGGGTGCTGATGGTGGCGAATACGGTGTCAGCTGCGACCATCGTCACTGGATTCGTCGCCTATCTCGACAGTTTCGCCTCGGTTCCCGGCTGGATCGCGACGGTTGGCCTCATAATCGTGCTCGGCGGGATCGCCATTGCCGGCATGAAGGAGAGTTCCTGGCTGATGACGGTGACGACGATCATCGGCATTACCGCTCTTCTCGCCGTATTGTGGGCGCTGCGAGATGCCTTGATGGCATTTCCGGGCGCGCTGCTTTCGGGCCCGGCTGGGGACACGGGCGGGGAGGCGGGCGCGGTGGCGTTCTCCTTCGGCTTCGACGGCTTCGGCATGCTGTTTGCCGGCGCCATCCTCGCGGTCTATTCCTTCATCGGCTTCGGTGACATGGCACAGACGGCGGAAGAGGTGCGCGATGTGAAGCGCAATCTGCCGCGAGCCATGATGATATCGCTCGGCATCGTCTTCGTCTTCTACATGCTGATTGCAATGGCGCTGGTCGGTACGGGTGCGTTCGACATCATCGCCGGGGCGTCGGCGCCGCTGGTGAAGGCGGTGGAACTCGCCGGCTGGCCGGGGCTGCCGATTGCGATTGCCAGTCTTTTCGTCATCGTCAACGGGGCGCTGACCCAGATCATCGCCGCGTCGCGGCTTCTTCTGGATATCGCGCGCGACAGTCGCGGTGCGCCCGCCGTTTTCGCCATGGTCAACGGCAAGACCGATACACCGATTCCGGCGACGCTCGTCATTGTGGCACTCGTGCTGCTGCTGGCCTTGCTGGTGCCGCTCAAATCGCTTGCGGAAACGACGAGTTTCGCGATCCTGATCGTTTTTCTTGGGGTGAACCTGTCGCTGATCCGCATGAAGTGGCGCAGCCAGCCGGACGACGTGCCCGACATCCCCGTCTTCGTGCCGGTCATTGGCGCCATCGCATCTGCTGCCGCCATCATCGGGCAGATCGTCCAGTTCGGTTTCGGTGTCGTTGCCTGAGCAGGCAGAGGCTGCGAGGGGCCGTGACGGGCAAGCAAGTCCGGAGATCGGCCCTTGAACTGCCATATGGCCGAGCATTCTGCCGCCGGTATCATGACCAGGTTACGCGTGACCTGAAGCCCTTATTCGGCCTGATGCCGGACTTGATCCGTGTGCTGAGTCAGTTAGCCTCGCGCCAAGGGACAGGATGCTCGGAAAGGGCCGTTATGGTGATCATTGCATGCTCTGCATGTCAGCGCGCTTGATTTGCGCTTGTGTCGCTCGTTCGTCCCAGGCGCGCATGTTCTTTCGCCGGGCTGATCTGCCTTCCCCGATCCAGAAATTCGCGGAAAGGACAACCATGAGAGATCACAAGCTTTCAAGGCCTGCGACCATGGCGTTTCTGCTCGCCATCACGGTCGTAATGCCCGTGGCGGCCCAGGAAATGCCACGCACGATGCTCGTTCTCGACGGCTCGGGCAGCATGTGGGGGCAGATCGATGGCAAAGCCAAGATCGAGATTGCCCGAACTGCCATTGGTGGCATGCTTGACGACTGGCAGGGCGACCGTGAAATCGGGCTCATGGCGTATGGCCATCGCGAACAGGGCGACTGCGCCGATATCGAGACCCTGCAAGCGCCAGCTTCGTTGGACCGCGAAGCATTCGACGGCTTTCTCGGGAGCATAACCCCGCTCGGACGCACACCTTTGACACAAGCCACGCGCGAGGCGGCCGAAGCGTTGTCCTATACTGATGCGCCGGCAACGGTCATCCTGGTCAGTGACGGGCGCGAGACCTGCAATGCCGACCCCTGCGAAGTCGCCGCGACGCTTGAGCGCGCCGGTACGGATTTCACCGCCCATGTCATCGGCTTCGATGTCGATGACGCGGCACAGGCTGAGCTCTCATGCCTCGCGGAGGCGACGGGCGGAATTTATCTTACCGCTGCCAACGCGGCTGAACTCGCCGGCGCCCTCACAGAAGTCGCGGAAGTCGCGCCCGAGCCGGAAGCGGCCCTGATTGACGACGATTTCGACCGTGACGCGCTGGGCGAAAGCTGGCAAGTCATCAACCCCGACCCCAACAGCTACATCCTCGAGGACAGTACGCTTCTGACCTTGACCGCCGCGTCCACCCAGATTGGCAAGGAGAACCAGACGAATGTCTTCCGCTGGGTCGGCCAGCCCCTGCCGGAAGGTGACTGGGACATGGCAGTGGACTTCACCTCCAAGTTCACGACGCGGCGCTCGATCATCGAGATTGGCCTCTATGATGATCTGGAGAACTTCGTCTCCGCCTCACTTTATGGTGACGGGACCTCGAATGACAGGATCATGCTCCAGGTGAAATCCTCGGTCGCCGGCGATGTGGCGCGCGCGAACGTGACCTTCGCCGATGATGCGTGTTGCCCGCGCGATTACGATATCGACGCCGTGATGGCCGCGCTGGAAGAGCAGGGTGGAACGCTGATCTTTCGCAAGCGTGGACGCGATTACTCTGCTGCCTTGATGACCGAGGGCTGGACCCCGCGAGAGGGTCAGGCGAATCCGCTCGAAACCGAGCGCCTGAGCGTCCTGCGCGCCGATGGCGGACCGGTCCTGTTCTCCGGAACCTGGGGACGCGACTACGGCGATCTGCCCCAGACCACGACAGCCTTCGATCGCTTCAGCGTGACGCCGCGTTGACGTGGCTGACAAAAACCGCCCGAGCGCATCGCCGGTTTCGCTGCGCGCTCGGGCGGCTGTCTCGTCTGTTGATGGCGTTCACGCCGCCGCGCGTGAGAATGTCTTCGCGGATCGAATTCCCGACCACCCAGGAAATTGCATGTCGATCAACGGTTTGGCTTGGAATGCTGACGCCGTTTGTCGCTGAGCCCCGGGCCGTGAAATATGCGGGTTCAGTCACGTCACACCGCCGGCACAACGGACCGCCGGCACAATATGAGCAATGGGGTTGAGCCAGGGTCCTCGAGCGGTTCTGTCCTGATGCGAAAGAGAATGCAGCCGGCATTCCTTGTGTTGCCGCGAGCCCTCCAGAGCGCATGCACACGAATTTGCTAACCTGTAGGCACGTCAGGCGTTGGAGCGGCCCGTTGTCGTGAATGGCGGAAACGGCCAAATCGGTACTTTCGCGACGCGACCACTTGCTCCAACGCATGAGCAGCTGCTCGAAACCATTCGGAGCGTAAACTTTGACATCGAAGACCGAAGATAATATGGCGCGCCCTACGGGACTCGAACCCGTGTTTTCGCCGTGAAAGGGCGACGTCCTAGACCGCTAGACGAAGGGCGCGGGTCGCGGCTTGGCGCGACGGGGGGTGTATAGAAGGGATTCGGGTGGGGGGCAAGCCTCTCTCGCACGCTTCATTCAAAATTTTTCACCCCGGTCGCGCGGCGTCGATGAGGCGCATCTCGACCCGCTCGCGACCGCCCCATGCGTTGCGTGAAAGCGTCCCGCAGACGTGCAGCGGCGTGCCGACTGCGCGCTGGATCAGGTTGCCCAGATCCGTCCCTGCTGCGCGAAAAGCGATCGCATCAATGGTTGCACCGCCACCATCGGCGAGGCGTGCGCGCAGATGGCCGTTGCTGCCGACCTCCCTGACACTCACGATGCGATGCTCCTGGAGCGCGAAAACCGGTTCCGGACAGCCGGCACCATAGGGGCCGGCCTGGTCGAGGGCATCCATCAGCGCGACCTGCGCGCCGGCCGCCGTGAGCGGTGCATCGAGCATCAGGCGATCGTTATCCGCCGCATCGGCGACATCAGTGGCGAGTCGTTCGGTGATATACGCTGCGAAAGTACCAAGGGCGTCAGCGGATACGGTCGCGCCCGCTGCCATGGCATGGCCGCCGCCCTTGCGGGCGATGCCGGCATCCACGGCTGCGCGCACCGCACGGCCGAGATCCGCGCCGATGATCGAGCGCCCGGACCCTGTGGCCATCCCCGCTTCATCGACGGCGAAGGCGAAAGCAGGGCGTCGAAAGCGCTCCTTCAGGCGTGATGCGGCGAGGCCGACAATCCCGGGATGCCACTCCGGTGAGGACGTCACGAGCAGTGCCGCCTGTGTGTCGTGGTGAAGCGCCGCCTCCGCCTGCGCCACTGCCTCGGCGACAGCATCCTGCTCGATGGCCTGACGCGCGCGGTTGAGCTGATCCAGCTCGCCGGCGATGCGTTGCGCCTCACCGGGATCGTGTGTCATCAGCAACTTCGCACCGAGCGCCGCATCGCCGATGCGCCCGCCGGCATTGATACGTGGTCCGACCAGAAATCCGAGATGCCAGGCCTGCGGTGCCGTTTCGAGCCCTGCAATGTCGAGCAACGCCGTCAGGCCGATGCGTCCGCGCTGGCGCATCACCGTGAGGCCCTGGCGGACAAAGGCGCGGTTGAGCCCGATCAGCGGCACCACGTCGGCGACTGTCGCCAGCGCCACGAGATCAAGCGCGCCCATCAGCGAAAATGCTTCTTCCGCAGGTGCTTGACCGGCATTGCGCAGAGCGCGATTGAGGCCGACGAGGGTGACGAAGACGACGCCTGCCGCGCAAAGATGGCCGAGGCCGGAGAGATCGTCCTGCCGATTGGGATTGACCAAAGCCGTGACCTCGGGCAACGCCTCCGGGGCCTGATGGTGATCGAGCACCACCACGTCGAGGCCGAGCCGGCGCGCCTCGGCGAACGGCTCGTTGCTCGCCGTTCCGCAATCGACGCTGACCAGCAACCGCGCACCGTCCTCGGCCAGTGCCCGGATCGCCTGGACATTGGGGCCGTAGCCTTCGGTGATGCGGTCGGGAATATGGATGCGCACGGGCACGCCGCAGGCCTCCAGGAAGCTCGCCAGCAAGGCGCTGGAACAGGCCCCGTCGACGTCGTAATCACCGAAGATCGCCACGGGTTCGCGGCTGTGAACGGCCTGGGCGAGGCGATCCACGGCGGGCTGCATGTCGCGCAGGGTGTCCGGGTCGGGCAGCAGATCGCGCAGGCGCGGCGTCATGAAGCCCTCGACCGCGTCGATGGCGACCCCGCGTCCGGCCAGCACCCGCGCCACGAGATCGGGCAGCCCGTGCGCCTGCGCCAGCGCACTTGCCAGCATCTCGCCACGCTCGTCCAGCCGGTACGCCCAGGCGCGCCCGGAAGCAGTGCGGCTTACGCCCGGAAACGGTCGCCCGGAAGAGGGGCGCGCGGCGATCGATTCGAAATCATTCATCAGGGCTGGGCGGACGGTTGTTCAGAAGATCTTGCGATATTGAATGAAGCCCGGCAGGTCGGCGACCTGGTCGTAGAGAATCCGCGCTTCGTAGTTCTTTTCCTGCGTGAGCCAGTAGACCCGCGCCGCGCCGGCTTCCTGCGCACGCGCATAGACTTCCTCGATGAGTTTGCGCCCGGCCCCCTTGCCGCGTGCCTGTGGCAGGGTGAAGAGATCCTGCAGATAGCAGTATTCGCCGATCGTCCAGGTTGAACGATGGAATATGTAGTGCACGATGCCGACCAGTTCGTCGTCCAGAAAGGCGCCGAGGGCGTACATGGGTTCGTTGGGATCATGCAGGCGATCCCATGTCGTCTGCGTCACCTGATCCGAGACCGATGTCTTGTAGAAGGTGAGATAGCCCTGCCAAAGCGGCTCCCATGCAGCGCGGTCATCGCGGTGCAGTTTCCTGATTTCGATCCCGGCCATCGCGACACTCCTTCCGATCACCCCGTCCGCGAAGATGCGTAGCAGATATCGGGTTCAGACGCATCCCGCCGGCCTGATGCGACATCCTGTCGTCGACAATCGGGTTCAAACTGTTTTCGCTTGCGCCTCCTTATTGGAGTGGATATGAAAAAGTTAGATATATCAATAGTTTAGACAGCTTCTAAACTGGAGTGAGCGATGATTGTCTGTTCCTGCAACGTCCTCTCGGACCGCGATGTGCGCGGCTGTCTCAACCCGGGCGCGGATTGCCCGCGTACCCCCGCCCAGGTTTATCGCTGTCTGGGGTGCTCTGCCCAGTGCGGTCGTTGCGCCCGGACGATTCGCAAGATCATGGATGCGACACTGCCCGGCATCGATCCCTGCGCCGGCTGTCCCGCCGCCTGCGAAACGCATCATGACGAAGCCATGGAGCATGCCGGCTGACATGTGTCATGACCCGGCACCCCGTGACGCGAGCGCGGCTATTGACGAATGCCCCACCGCAGCGTAGTAGATTTTTAGAACCATTCTAAACTCGGAGTGCTGTAATGAAGGGCGACAAGAAGGTCATCGAGTATCTCAATCGCGGGCTGCGCAGCGAGCTGACGGCGGTCAGCCAGTACTGGCTGCATTACCGCATCCTCGATGATTGGGGCTACAAGGACCTCGCGCAGTTCTGGCGCAAGGAATCGATCGAGGAAATGCACCACGCGGACAAGTTCGTGGAGCGGATCCTGTTCCTTGAAGGATTCCCCAATCTGCAAGAGCTCGACCCGCTGCGCATCGGCCAGTCGATCGAGGAGATTCTCGATTGCGACCTCGCCGCCGAAGTCGAGGCGCGCGCGTTTTATCTGGAAGCAGCCAATTACTGCGACAGTGTCTCGGATCGGGTCTCGAAGAACCTGTTCGAGGAACTCGCGGCAGATGAGGAAGGCCATATCGACTTCCTCGAAACGCAGAAGGAGCTGATCAGGCAGGTTGGCGTGCAGCTCTACGCCCAGAAACATATCGGCGGTCTGGAATGAGTGCACAGGCTGCCGGTCTCGCCCGTGGCCTCACCTGATCAGTTGCGAGAGCGCGCGGAAAGTCTCGGTGCCTGCGCGCTCCATCCACTCGAATACAACCATTTCGCTGTTGACGACGACGCATCCCGCCTGCCGTGCCCGGTCGATGGCGCATTCGCGGCTTTCCGGAACACGGCTGCCGACCGCGTCGGCCACAAGGAAAACCTGATAGCCTGCCGCCTGAAGGTCGAGCGCAGTCTGCAACACGCAGACATGCGCTTCGGCGCCGGCGACGACGATCTGGTTGCGCCCGACTTCCCGCAGGGCCGTGAAATGCGCGGCGAAGGCGGGATCGCGCTGAGCTGAGAACGTGATTTTCTCGTGGATGAGCGCAGTCGCGGGCAGGAGTTCGCGGACCGGCGCAACAGTCGGCCCCAGCCCGCGCGGATATTGCTCGGTCACCTCGACCGGGACTTCGTGGGCGTCGGCAGCGCGGATCAGGATCCCGGCCCGTTCTGCAACAGCGGCACCCTTATGAAGCGCTGGCATCAGGCGCTCCTGGAAATCGACGATCAGCAGGATCGAACGGTCGGCCTCGATGAGCATTGGGCTCTCCCCTGAACCATGACGTGACATCTGCAAATCAATCGTTGAGGCTCACCCCCTCGATCCGCAACATTGCGCCACCCAGTGCGGTGAAGGCGCGGTCACGGCAAGTGAGGATGATGACCTGCTGGTGGCGGGCGGCGCGGGTGAGGGCGTCGAACATGGCCTCAATCCGCCCGTCATCGGAGAAGACCAGGGCGTCGTCGAGGATGATCGGCGCCGGGCGGCCCTTCTCCGCAAGCATGGTGCCCAGCGCGAGCCGGACCAGCACGGCGATCTGCTCTCGGGTTCCGTGCGACAGCTGATCGTATCCCTCCGGCGTCCCGGCGCGGGCGAGGCCGGTCGGGGCGAAATCCTCGTTCAGATCGATCTCGGCGCCGGGAAACAGTGTGGCGAGATAGGGCGCGAGATGCTGCTTAACCGGCGCGAGGAAGCGCTCGCGCCCTGAGGCCAGCGTCGCGGCTATCGTCTCCTGCAACAACTGCAGCGCCTGAGTATTCTGCTGCTCGCGGGTCTCGGCGCGCGCGGCGAGGGCGGCTTCCTCGCGCGCAGTGGCGAGTTCTTCCTCAAGCCCTTCCGCCCCGAGCCGGCGGATGGCCTCCTCGTGCCGCGCCGCGTCGCGCTCGAGGCCGGCGAGATGGGCGCGGTGATTGTCCAGCGCCTCCTCGGTACGCTGCACCCGCTCCTGTGCGATCAGCAATTGATCTGTATCCGGCGTCGCGGCTGCGAGCACCTCGACCTCCGCCTGCTGGCGCGCCTGCGCCGCCTGCGCCTCGGTGAGCGCCGATTGGAGTTGTTCGATACGCTCGGGCGCGGCCTGTTCGGCGGCCTTGAGGGCGAGCGCATTGCAGGCGGCCACCGCATCATCGCGCTGGCTTGCGGTGCCGGATTTGCGCGTGCGCGCCTCGATCAGTCGCTCGCGCTTCGCCTGCTCCGTACGCTGCGCATTTTCAAGCGCCGTGCGCGCGTCGTCGAGGGCCTCGCGGCGTGCGCGCGTCGCGGTCCGCAACGCGGTCGGATCTTCCGCCAGCGCCGGGCCGTCTTCCTCTTCCTGCGCGATCAGCGCCTGCGCCTCGTCGATCCGCTGGGTCAGACCGGCGCGGGCGCCCTCGACATCCCCGTCATCACCGCCCGCCTGCCGGGCGAGCATGGCGAGGCGCTCTTCCAGCGCCTTGATCTCGCGGATCAGCGCGCGAGCATCGTCGAGCTGAGCCTCCGCATGGCCGAGATCGGTCACCGCCATCGCGGCGAGCGCCTTCGCATAGTCCGCCCGCGCATCCTCCAGTGCATTCCGGTCGCGCGCGCCTCCGGCGGGAATGATACGCAGGGAACCGATTCCTTCGATCGCGATGGTGGTCTCGCCGGTGAGCGGGCGCTCGTGGCCATCGGGGAGGGGGGTGCCGTCGATGCTCAGGCGACCGGCGCCCCCGGACGTGAGCGAAACCGCGAGGCGCGGGGCCTGCGCTTCGAGCCGCGCACCGACCTGCAAGAGCTTGTCATGCGCCGCCCGCGCGGTGTCGAGCCCCTCGCGAGTGACCGTGATGGCCTTGCGCGCCGCGCGTTTGTCGCTCAGCTCCGTGCGCAGACGGTCGATCTCGGCGAGGCTCTCACGCAGGCTCGCGATCGCGCCGCGCGCTTCGGTCCGGGCCTGCGCAGCCTCGGCCCGGCCCTGCGCAGCCTCGGCAGCAGCGAGGGCCTGTTGCGTGGCTTCCCGATCATCGATCCGGGCCTTCACGGCCTCTGCCGCCTTCGTGCAATCGCCCTGCGCCTGCTCTTCCGCCTGCGCCTGCGCGGCGAGAGCGTTTTCGAGCGCGGCCAGCCGGGTCTCGGCTTCCGCGAGGCGCGTGCGATAGCCCTCGGCATCAGCGAGGCGCGCTTCGGCGATTTCGCGTCGGCTCTTCAGCGCCGCGAGGGTGGATTGCGCGGTCTCCAGCTTCGCCCGCGCCGCGCGCGCGGTTTCGAGATCACGGATCGCGGCCTCTCGCCTTGCGCGCAGATCGGCCTCGCGGGCGGGATCGCGGGCGCGGGCGAGGTCTGCGCGCAAACGCGCGAGCGCAGCGAATTCCTCTTCGAGTGCCTGATGCCTGGCGTCAAGGTCCTGCTCACGTGTCCGCGCCGCCTGCGCCGCATCGATCGCCGCCTTGAGTGGTCCGCCCGCCCTGGGGCCGCGCGAGGTCATGCGCGTATCGAGATCGGCCTCGACCCGCTCCAGAACATGCCGCGCGCGGTCACCGCCGACCAGTGCGCCGACCTCCGCCGTCACCAGATCGGCCAGCGTGTTGCGCGCAGTGGCCGAAGCCTCGTGTGGATCGAACGAGCGTCCCTGTTCGACCCAGATCAGGCCGAGCGCACCGATATCCGGCTCGCCACGACCACTCCCCGGCGTGATCCCGAGCAGCCCCCAGACCGCCTCGTCAGCCTCGGCCCCGCGCGCGATGACCGCGCCGTCGCGGCTGAGTTCTGCTTTGTCGCTACGCATGAATTTTTTCGTGAGGCAGTAATCATGCTCATCAATGCGGAAATCGACGGTGATCTCCACCGGCAAGGCTGCATGTTCTGTTGCAATTTTTTTTATCGGTTCCCGTTTGCTATTGTGCCGCTGAAAAAGCGCCACGCGCAAAGCCCGAAACAGCGTCGATTTCCCCGCCTCGTTGGGCGCGCTGAGGATGTTGAGACCGGGCGAGAAGCCCGTCAGCCGGGTCTCGCGGGTGAAGCGCCCGACGCCGTTGACGCTGATTCCGGTGATGATCACGCCCGTTCCCCCGTGGTCACGAGGGAGTAGAGCCGCGTCAGCGCCGCTTCGGCCACCGCCCGCGCCTGCGGGTCGGCGCCGGCATCGTCGATCCGCCGGCCAAGTTCCTCGGCCACCTGGCGCAAAGCGCCGTCGAAATCGATCGCCTCGATATCGGCACGGCTCGGGCGCAGATGCAGGCCGGTGAGATCGTATTCGAGATGCGCGCAGGCCGCCTCCAGCCGCTCCAATACCGTTTCCAACGCCTGCCGCGCCGCGAGCGAGAGCGTGCCGGTAAGGTCGAGACGCAATACGGCTTGCGGCAAAGCGTCGATGGCGCGCCAGCGCGCGGCTTCATCGGCAACCGCCTCATCCGCCTGCAGATCCGCCCGCAGGCGCTGCCAGCGATAGCGCCCGACGATCTCCTCACGCACTTCCGGCTCGCCGCCACCGCGCAGGGTGACGACAAGCGCCTTGCCTGCGATCTGGCTGTCAAACCGGTCGGGCTCCGGTGTGCCGGCATAATGGACGCGCGGCGTGATCTTCAGCGTGCGGTGCCAGTCCCCGAGGGCGAGATAGGCGAGGCCGGCGCGTTCGGGGCGCTGCGGGTCGATCAGATTCGCGGCCTCGCCGGCACTGTCGAAACCCTGCACCGAGCCATGGGCGAGACCGATGCGAATGGCGCCGGGCGGTGTCGGCGCCTGGTCCATCCAGGCGGTGAGATCGTCCACCGCACTCTTGCGGGTGAGCGGGGCGGGCAGGAGCCAGACGCCATCGGCGATGGCGACCGGCTCGGAACTCAGATGAAGGTGGATATTCACTGGCGGATCATCGGCGGCGATCTGGTCCCACAGCCCATTGGGCCGGTGCGGATCGTGATTGCCCGGGAGCAGATGCCAAGTCAGATGCGGGAAGCGGCGCATGCGCTCCAGCGGCGCGCGGCGCGTGGCGGGGAGGGGGGTCTCCATGTCGTAGACGTCGCCTGCGACGAGCACATGCGCGGCCTCCTCGCGCATCGCAAGCGCGCCGAGCGCGTCGATCACATCGAGCCGCGCCTGCCGAAACAGCGCCTCGCGCTCGCCGAAACGGCGAAACACCTTCCCGATCTGCCAATCTGCCGTATGGATGAAACGCATGCCGAATCCGTTGGAACCGCAGCGAAGATGCCCCGTCCGCGCGACGCTGTCGAGGCAAAGCATGCGCCGCAAAGGGTTTTCGGCATGACATTGAAAAAATCGGGAGGGCTTGAAAAAACGGGCTTGCATCACAAAACACGTCCAGCTATACGCTCCCCAGCGATCCCCGATAGCTCAGTTGGTAGAGCAAGCGGCTGTTAACCGCTCGGTCGCAGGTTCGCGTCCTGCTCGGGGAGCCATATTTTCCAAGGGTTTCAGCCTCCCGGCAAAAAGTACGAAAAACCGAAAAGTACGGCATAAGTACGAAACCCGGTTTTGCTTGCGGAATAGGCCTTCCAGACGATGCCAGTAAGCCGCCGTGCCCGTGAT
>NZ_DATGCW010000035.1:0-6385 GCF_035311605.1 Saliniramus sp. | reverse complement strand
ATGGCGCGATCCTTCATGCCGGCCATGTGGTCGGCGGTGATCACGTCCTTGTTGCCGGTCGCGGTGACGTAGATGTCCGCGCGCGGCAGGGCGTCTTCCATGGTGATGACCTCGTAGCCTTCCATCGCGGCCTGGAGTGCGCAGATCGGATCGACTTCCGAGACGAGCACACGGCAGCCGGCCTGACGCAGGCTGTCGGCGGAACCCTTGCCGACATCGCCGAATCCGGCGACCATGGCGACCTTGCCCGACATCATCACATCGGTGCCGCGACGGATCCCGTCGACGAGCGATTCACGGCAACCATAGAGGTTGTCGAACTTCGACTTGGTGACCGAGTCGTTGACGTTGATGGCGGGGAAGAGCAGCTTGCCTTCCTTGGCCATGACATAGAGACGATGCACGCCCGTGGTGGTCTCTTCCGAGACGCCCTTGATCGACTTGGCGATCTCGCCGAACCAGCCCTTGGGCTTCTCGTTCAGGAGGCGTTTGATCAGGGCGAAGAGATACTGCTCTTCTTCCGCACCCGGATTGTCGAGGAAGGCCACGTCGCCGTTTTCGGCGCGCAGGCCGAGATGGACGAGCATGGTAGCATCACCACCATCGTCGAGAATCATGTTGGGCATGCCGCCGCCGTGCCAGTCGAACAGCTTGGCGGTGTAATCCCAGTACTCCTTCAGGGTTTCGCCCTTGTAGGCAAAGACCGGGATGCCGGCAGCGGCGATCGCGGCGGCGGCGTGATCCTGCGTGGAGTAGATGTTGCACGACACCCAGCGGATATCCGCGCCGAGTTCCTTGAGGGTCTCGATCAGAACGGCCGTCTGGATGGTCATGTGAAGCGAACCGGCGATGCGCGCGCCCTTGAGCGGCTTCGAAGCGCCGTATTCTTCGCGCAGGGCCATCAGCCCCGGCATTTCGCTTTCCGCGATCTCGATTTCCATACGGCCGAAATCGGCAAGACCGATATCCTTGACGGCATAATCGTT
Source organism: Saliniramus sp. (assembly GCF_035311605.1). Lineage (NCBI taxonomy): Bacteria > Pseudomonadati > Pseudomonadota > Alphaproteobacteria > Hyphomicrobiales > Salinarimonadaceae > Saliniramus > Saliniramus sp. Next base: position 5,399 of record NZ_DATGCW010000035.1, on the reverse strand, counting down.
CGACATGCTTTCCATCCTTTCGTTGCATGAAAGCGGGCGCGACCGCAGTGCGGCGCGCCGGCGATTGCCGTTGTCCTATCAGAGCCCGTCGCAAAGAGCAATTGAGATATAAAGATGTCTTTATATCTTTTTCGCGAAACGGCGCCGATCACATGCCTTTGATTGCCGACATTGGTCCCATGCAGTCTTTGATATTAGGCCTCCATTAAGGAGCGCAACCGCATTGTGCATCATCGGAAAATGCGTTGTGGGAAAAGGTCGTGAAAGTCGTCGTGGTGGAATCGAGTCGCGTCATGGCGCGCGGCGTGGCCAGCCTTCTCGCGCAGCGGGGCCACGAGACCGTGATCTTCACCGATTCCGTCGAGGCGCTGGCCTTCGTGCGTGCCGATGAGAAAGTCGATGCGGTACTGACCGGGCTTGAGACCAGCCCTCTGGATGGTTTCGAGACATGCTGGGCGCTGCGCCTGATCGCCAATGCCGGGCGCCCGCTCTACGTGATCGCGATGTCCTCCCTGGCCCATACCCGCAGCCTCTCCGAGGTGCTCGATGCCGGCGCCGACGACTTCATCTCGAAACCGCTTGTTGCGGAAGAGTTGCATGCGCGGCTGCGCGCGGCCGAACGCATGACACGCCTCCAGCGCGCCCTGTGGCATCAGGCGCAGCGGGATCTGCTCTCCGGCCTGCTCAACCGCCGCGCCTTTTTCACCAGGATGGCCGGATGGAACGAGGATCCGTGCGACGATGGAAGCATGGGCCTGATTCTGGCTGACCTGGATCATTTCAAGCGGCTCAACGACTGCCACGGACATGATTGCGGCGATGAGGCGATCCGCCGTGTCGGAAGCCTGTTCGACGAACATGCACGCGCCCATGCCGGTGCTGCGGCACGCTTCGGCGGCGAGGAATTCATCCTCGCCCTGCCCGGTTGCGATGCCGGGGCGAGTGAGCCGGTTGCCGAATCGCTACGCCGAAGCATCGCGACGATCAGGTTCCTGACGGACACCGGCGCGACCATCACCCTCACCGGCAGCTTCGGCATCACGGCGTTTCAACGCGGCGAAACCGTCGAAATCGCGATCAAGCGTGCCGACGACGCGCTCTATGAGGCAAAGCATTACGGACGCAACCGGGTTTGCATCAAAGCGTACGACGACGCAGTCACACCGCGCCGAATGACGGCAGCCTCCTGAAACCCGCGCCCGGCTTTGGGGCTGCGACACGAAAATCCCGCGCAGCTTGCGATTCGGCGCCGAAAGAGGCATATCGACACGCGAAGTCAGTCACGGGGAGCGTATGAGCGCCGCACGCCTTTCCATTCTCGTCGCCCTCGTCATACTGGCACTCGACCAGGCGACGAAGCTTTATCTGCTCTTTGTCTTCGAGCTCTTCCTCAACGAGCCCGTGCGTCTGGGCCCGTTCGTGGAACTGATCACAGTGTGGAACCGGGGAATCTCCTACGGGCTCTTGCAGCAGGAGACTGAACTGGGACGCTGGATTCTGGTGGTGTTTTCACTCGCTGCGGCTTTGGGGCTCGGAATCTGGATGCTGCGCACACCGCATCGGTTTCTCGCAATCGCGCTCGCCCTGATCGTGGGCGGCGCCATCGGCAACGCCATCGACAGAATTGCCTATGGTGCCGTATTCGATTTCGTCCATGTGTTCTATGGCAGCTTTTCCTGGTACGTCTTCAATGTCGCTGATGCCGCCATCGTTGCGGGCGTGCTCGGTCTCGTCTATGACTCCTTCGTGCTCGAGCTGCGGCGAAGCCGCGCGGCAGAGCGGGGGGATGTCGTCACTCCGTCACATGATGGCCGCGATTCCGGTTCATCCGGGTGAGGATCATCATCGACTTCTGGAACCAGGGGGTTCTCATCATGCCGCGTACACCCTTGATGCGCGCCACGTTCGCCGGACTGGCACTCACGCTCGGGCTCGGCGTCGCTCTTCCCGCACAGGCGCAGGAGGGAACGCTCTTGCGCGACATTTTCGGGCGCATCGGCATCATGGAACCGGAGCAGCCCCAGATCGAATATCGCGAGCGCGCGCCCCTGGTGGTACCGCCGTCGCGCGATCTGCCGCCACCGCGCCCGCCCGAACAGGTCGGCAACGCGCCGGACTGGCCGGAAGATCGTCGTGACCGGATCGCGCGTGAGGAGCAGATGGAGTTGGAGCGCTTTCAGGAGCGCGCTGGCGCCGGCGGCGGAATCAGCGAGGACATGCCGAACTTCCGGCTTCCACGTGGCACGGGGCGTGTACCGGTGACTGATCCGAATGATCCCTGGGGCGATGAACCGCCAGAGTTCACGCGTGAACAGCGTGAAGCCTTCCAGCGGCAGATGCGCGGCGGCGACGACGCCGAGGCGCAGGGTCTCACCCGCCGGCGGCTGACGGATCCGCCGAGCCGTTTCCTGCAGCCCGCGCCGACGGATTGATATCAGGGTACTTCCCCCGGGACGGATACGCCCCTATCTTTTAGCGGGTCGCCGTTAAAGCGACACGCTTCTTTGTTTGCGGAGAGACGCCACCATGACCGTGCACCCGGCCGCCGCCATCCAGCACCATGCTTCTGCAGAGGATGACACGCCGGGCCCTGATATCAGCACCTGCCGCCTCGATAACGGCCTCGATCTCGTCGTCATTCCCGACCGGCGCGTTCCCGTCGCCACCCACATGATCTGGTATCGCAATGGCTCCGCCGATGATCCGATCGGGCAGTCCGGCATCGCGCATTTCCTCGAACATCTGATGTTCAAGGGCACCGAGCGCCATCCAGCGGGCGCGTTCTCGCAGGTCGTCTCCAGCCTGGGCGGCCAGGAAAACGCGTTCACGTCATACGATTACACTGCCTATTTCCAGCGCGTCGCGAAGGAGCATCTCGCCACGCTGATGGACTTCGAATCCGACCGCATGGCCAATCTCGTGCTCACCGACGAGGTGGTGGCGCCCGAGCGTGACGTTGTTCTGGAGGAGCGCCGCATGCGCGTCGAGACCGATCCGGGCGCGCAGCTCTCCGAGGCAATGGCCTCTTCGCTCTTCGTGCATCACCCCTACGGCATCCCGATCATCGGCTGGATGCACGAGATCGAAACGCTCGATCGCGCGCATGCGCTCGATTACTACAAGCGCTTCTACACGCCGGAAAACGCCATTCTCGTCGTGGCCGGCGATGTCGAGGCGGATGCGGTGCGCCGCCTCGCCGAGGCCAGCTACGGGCAGATCGCGCCGCGCGGCGCGCGTCCGGAACGTGTGCGCCCGCGCGAGCCGGATCCGCGCGCCATGCGGCGCGTATCCGTTGCCGATCCGCGTGTCGACCAGCCGCTGATGCAGCGCCTCTACCTCACCCCCTCCGCCCTTACCGCACCGGGACGCGACGCCGTCGCGCTCGAAGTGCTGGCCGAGCTGATCGGGGGCGGGCCGACATCCTATCTCTATCGCAAGCTGGTGCTTGAGCGCGGCGTCGCGGTGAATGCGGGGGCCTGGTACATGTCCTCGGCTCTCGACGAAACGCGTTTTGCGCTCTACGCCGTGCCCACGCCGGAAGTGAGCCTCGATCAGCTCGAGGAGATGCTCGACCGTACCATCGCCGCGATCCCCGATGATGCGCTCGGTGAGAAATCGATCACGCGCGCCAAGACGCAGCTCATCGCCGAGACCACCTACGCCGCGGACAGCCAGACCTCGCTGGCACGCATCTACGGCTCGGCACTCGCCATCGGCGAGACCATCGAAGCCGTGCGCCGCTGGCCGCGCGACATCGAGGCCGTCACGCGCGAGGAGCTGGCCGATGTCGCGGCACGCTATCTCGTGCCGCGCCGCGCAGTGACCGGCCATCTTCTGAAGGCGGAATGATCCCTCGCCTATCCGAATCCTCGCCTGCTGTCGAAGCCTCCCCGGGAGCCAAGCATGACCATCGCCGTCGAACCCGTCTCCACCGCCCCGGCCCGCGCCGAGCGGCTCGTCACGCCGGCGGGGATCGAAGTCTGGGCGGTGCATTCACAGGTCGTCCCCGTCGCCGCCATGTCCTTCATCTTCGAGGGCGGCGCCTCGCAGGATCCTATGGACCGGCCCGGCACCGCGCAGATGATGGCGCAATTGCTGGATGAGGGGGCGGGCCCCTACCCGTCCGACGCCTACCAGGAAAAGCTCGCCGAAGCGGCGATCGAGCTCTCCTTCAATGCCGGCCAGGATTCGATCAGCGGCGGCCTGCGCACGCTGACGCGCAATCTCGACGAGGCGATCGGCCTGACGCGGCTGGCTCTGGTCGAGCCGCGCTTCGATGAGGAAGCGATCACCCGGGTGCGGGCGCAGACATCGGCGGGTATCCGCTATCAGCAGAATGACCCGGGCGTGCGCGCTACCAGGACCTTCTTCGCCACCGCCTTCCCCGACCACATCTATGGCTTGCCCAATGCGGGCACGCTGGAGAGCGTCGAGGCGATCACGCGCGACGACCTCGTCGCGGCGCACGGCAGGCTGATCGCACGCGACAACCTGAAAGTCGCCGTCGTCGGGGCGCTGGACGAGGCGCAGATCATTGCGCTGGTCGACGGGGTGTTCGGCGATCTGCCGGCAACGGCGCAGATCACCGAACCACCGGCAGCGACACTGGCCGGGCTGGGCACGCGCAAGGTCGTCGATCTCGACGTGCCGCAATCCGTGATCCGTTTCGGCATGAACGGAATCGGCTGGCGTGATCCCGATTTCATCCCCGCCTTCGTGCTCAACCACATGCTGGGCGGCGGCGTTTTCACCTCGCGGCTGTTTCAGGAGGTGCGCGAGAAGCGCGGGCTGGCCTATTCCGTCGGAACCGGCCTCGTCAGCCTGCGCGGTGCCGCGATGACATGGGGCTTCACCGCGACCAAGAACGAGCGCGTCGCGGAGGCGCTGGAGGTGATCGCCGGCGAGATCGACAAGCTCAAGGCGCAAGGACCGAACGAGGAAGAGCTTACCAAGGCCAAGGCCTATCTGACCGGTTCCTACCCGCTCGCCTTCGACACCTCGACCAAGATCGCGCAGCAGCTCGCCCAGATCGCCTTCGAGGGGCTGGGCATCGACTACATCGCGCGGCGCAACGCGCTGGTCTCAGCGGTCTCGCACGATGACGTGATGCGGGCAGCCGAGCGCGTGCTCGGCGACGGGCGCATGCTCGTCGTCGTGGCGGGCCGACCCGAGGGACTTGCCGGCGACTGATGCATCCTTTGGCGGCGGCGCGCGTTGTCGAGGTCGAAGCTTCACGATAACCGGGTTTTCCCGCATTGGCGGCGCGGTTGTGAAGCGTCACCATTCGCATCGGTCACAGGAGGTTCTCAGATATGGCTTTGCGGCAATCGATCGAGCAGGCGATGGGCAATACGATGGGTGGGGCCGGCATCCCCCGCACCGCCATTGATGCAGCGCTT
>NZ_DATGCW010000034.1:0-2938 GCF_035311605.1 Saliniramus sp. | reverse complement strand
CTGGCGCGCTCCTGCGACCGGATGGTGCGGCTGCGCTCGGGGCGGATCGAGGCGCCCGATACCCTTGCGGGGAACGCGGCGGCGGATCGCGGGGAGGCGGATTGATGCACGGCACCCTGTCTCGGCCCGAAGACAACCCGCGCGGCGGGCGTGCCTCGCGCCTCCCGCTGGTTCTGCGTCTGGCCTTGCGCGAAATGCGTTCAGGCCTGCGCGGTTTCGGCATTTTCCTTGGCTGTATCGCGCTCGGCGTCGCCGCGATCGCGGGCGTCTCCTCGCTCTCGAGCGCGCTGACCGAAGGCATGGCGCGGGAGGGGCGCACCATTCTCGGCGGTGATCTGGCCTATTCGCTGCTCCAGCGCGAGGCGACACCGGCAGAGCGTAATCTGCTGGCGAGCCACGGCGAGATTTCCACCATCGCCACTCTGCGCGGCATGGCGCATGCGGATGAGAACGGTTCGGCGCTGGTCGAGATCAAGGCGGTCGGGCCCGATTATCCCGTCATCGGGGAGGTCACCACCACGCCGCAGGTGCCGATCGGTGAATTGCTGGCAGAGCGTGACGGTGTTTTCGGCGCCGTTGCCGATCCGGTTCTGCTGTCGCGGCTGGCTCTCGAAACGGGGGACGAAATCCGCATCGGCACGTCGCGTTTCGAGATCCGCGCCGCGCTGCAATCCGAGCCCGACAAGGTCGCGGACGGGATCGGTTTCGGGCCGCGCCTCCTGATGACCGTTCCGGCGCTTCGAGAGAGTGGGCTGATCCAGCCGGGCAGTCTCGTGCGCTGGACCTACCGCATTGCGCTGCCCGGCGGGGCCGGCGACGATGCGCTGCTCGCGCGCGTCGAGGAGGCGATCGACGAAGCCGCCCCCGAGGCCGGCTGGCGGGTACGCTCGCGGCTCAATGCCGATCCGCAATTCCAGCGCAATATCGAGCGTTTCGCGCAGTTCCTGACGCTTGTAGGGCTCACGGCCCTGATCGTGGGCGGGGTGGGCGTTGCCAACGCGGTGCGCGGTTTCGTCGATCGCAAGCGCGATTCGATCGCGACCCTGAAGGGTCTCGGCGCGCCGGGCGGGCAGGTGGTCGGCATCTATCTGACGCAGGTGATGACGATCGCCGGGCTGGGCATTCTCGCCGGGCTCGTGATCGGCGCAACCATCCCCTTCGTCGTGGCCTTTCTCCTGCGCGACATCCTGCCGATCCCGATCGCGCCGGTACTGGCCTGGAGCCAGCTCGGCATTGCCGCGCTTTATGGCGGGCTGATCGCGCTCGCCTTCGCCATCCTGCCGCTGGGCCGGGTGCATGATATCGAGGTGACACATCTGTTTCGCGACCAGATCGATCGGGACCGCCGTTGGCCGCGCAAGCGCTATATCGCCGTGGCGCTCGCAGCCGGGGGGGCGCTGATCGCGCTGTCGATGGGTGCCGCATACGAACCGCGCGTGGCGTCGATCTTCATCGTGGCCATCGCCATCGCCTTCGTTCTGCTGCGCCTCGTCGCCGCCGGCCTGATGGCGCTGGCGCGCCGTCTGCCGCGTCCGCGCCGCGCCGGCCCACGTCTCGCGCTCGCCAATATCCATCGTCCCGGCGCGCTTACCCCCTCACTGGTGCTCTCATTGGGGCTCGGCGTGACATTGCTCGTGACGATCGCGCTGATTGACGCCAACATGCGCCGTCAACTCACCGAGAACCTGCCGCAGAATGCGCCGAGCTTCTTCTTTGTCGATATTTCCTCGGCGGAGGTCGAGGCTTTTGAGGGTTTCATGCGTGACGCTGCTCCGGACGGGACGCTGGAGCGCGTGCCGATGATGCGCGGGCGTATCGTCTCGCTGGGCGGGGTGCCGGCGGAAGAGATCGATGCGCCGGAAGACGTGAACTGGGTGCTCCAGGGCGATCGCGGTATCACCTATGCGCAGGAGCCCCCGGAGGGCTCGCGCATCGTTGAAGGCGCATGGTGGGGCGATGCACCGGACGAGAATCTCGTCTCCTTCGACGCGGAGATCGCGGAAGGGCTCGGGATCGGGATCGGCGATTCGATCGTCGTGAACGTGCTCGGCCGCAATATCGAGGCGCGCATCGTCAATCTGCGCGAGATCGAATGGCGTTCCATGGGCATCAATTTCGTCATGGTCTTCTCGCCCAACACCTTTGCTGGCGCGCCGCACATGCATCTCGCGACGCTCACTTTCGGTGACGAGGAAGACCGCGCCCGCGAACCGGCGCTGATGCGTGACATCGGCCAGGCCTTCCCGACCATCACCAGCGTGAGGGTGCGCGATGCGCTGGAGGCCGTCAGCAACCTCGTCGGCCAGCTCGCCATCGCCATTCGGGGGGCCTCAAGCGTCGCGGTGGCGGCGAGTGTGCTCGTGCTTGCCGGTGCGCTCGCCGCAGGGCACCGGGCGCGGCTTTATGACGCGGTCGTGCTCAAGACGTTGGGAGCGACGCGCTCCCGACTGCTGGGCGCCTACGCCCTGGAATACGGCGCACTCGGTTTTGTCACGGCGATCTTCGGCGTGATTGCGGGTGGACTGGCGGCCTGGGTGATCGTCACGCGCATCATGCAGCTCGAATTCGTCTTTGTTTGGGAGGGCGCGATAGGTGCTGCCGTGCTGGCGGTCGTGGTGACGATTTCACTGGGATTGCTGGGTACCTGGAGAATATTGAGCCAGAAGCCGGCGAGCTATCTGCGGAATTTGTAGGCAGCAGGCCGGGTTTTACGGAATAAAACCGTATAATGCCGCCCCGATCCGGGGCTGCAGCGTTTTTCATCTTCGATTCACGCTGATTGCGACCCGAAAACCCTTGCGCGGGAGCGTTACATTTTCCATATTAAAAGGGAACGTCGCTTCCGGCGATAGCGGGAATAGCGCTGGCTCATTCAGAAGGATCAATCCAGATCCTGCGGAAGAGACAGGGCGCCCTGGGCAAGCGCCGGACAGGCATC
>NZ_DATGCW010000033.1:0-45378 GCF_035311605.1 Saliniramus sp. | reverse complement strand
AAACCGTGGCCGGACAGGCCCGTGGCGATGACGAGACCGGGGATCTCGGGCACGTGATCGATCACCGGCACTTCGTCGGGTGTGACGTCGATCATGCCGGCCCAGCTCTCGAGGGGCTGCGCCTGCGCGAGTTGCGGGTAGAGCGCGCGCGTGGATGCCATCACCGAGCGCAGCAGTTTCTGATTGGGCTCGGGATCGAGAATGCGCACATCCTCGAAGGGGGAGGGGCCGTCATCGCCCCAGCGGTGATGCCCGAGCGGGCCGAAGAAGGATTTGCCAACGGCCAGATCGACAATCCGCCAGCGCTTGCGCAGAACGGGCAGGAAGGCGAACAGATGACGAAAGGCGGCCGGGATGATCTCGAACTGGGCCGCGCCCGTGCGCCCGATCGTATAGCCGCCATCCATCCGCCGGCGGATCGAGGCACCGGAGGCGCCGATGGCGCCGGGGGCGATTTCCGGCGCCGGTGCGGTGCGCATCACAGAAGAGCGGATCGCGAGCTGCGGCAGGGATAGACCCAGATTTTCCATGAAGGGCCGTGACCAGACGCCGCCCGCGAGGATCACCGTCTCGCAGGAAACGGTGCCGTGCTCCGTCACGACGCCGCTCACACGACCGCCTGTGCGCTGGATCGAGCGTACCGCCGTATTCTCGCGGATATGGGCTCCCAGCGTCGCCGCGCGCCGCGCCAGGGCGGGAACCGCGAGACCGGGTTCGGCCTGGGCGTCGTCGGGGGTGTGGAGCGCCCCGCGAAAGCGCCCCGCACCATCGCCGAGCAGGTCCTGCATCTCCTTGCGCGAGAGCATGCGCGAGCCGATCTGGAAGGCGCGGGCATGGTCCAGCCAGCTCTCGCGCTGGGCGAGTTCGTCCTCGTCGGCGCACAGATAGGTGCAGCCGGCCTGGCGGAAGCCGATATCGGTGTCGAGCGCCTGTGCATGACGCCGCCACAGGGTCTGCGCCTCCAGCATCAGTGGCAATTCGCGCGGGTCGCGGCCCTGCTTGCGGATCCAGCCCCAGTTGCGGGATGATTGTTCGGCGGCGATGCGACCCTTCTCGCACAAAAGAACCGGGATGCCCCATTCCGCCAACGTCAACGCCGCCGCGACACCGGCGACGCCGCCGCCGATGACGACGACATCGACGCGTTCCGGCAGCTCTACCCCGGCGCCGTCCCATGCGGGTTGGATTCCGCTGATCCCCTGTTTCCCTGCCACGCGATGTCCCCCTCGCGTTTGTTAATAAGAGATGGTGCGGGATGATTCACAATAATGCAAATAGCAGATACTTCCGCTTTCATACAGAAATGTTATGCTGGGCCATGCTCAGTCAACGCGCCCTCGAAGCTTTCCTCATGGTGATGCGCTCGGGATCAATTTCCAGCGCCGCCGCCGAACTCTCCGTCAGCCAGCCTGCGGTGAGCCGGCATATCCGCGATCTCGAAACCGCGACCGGGCTGCATCTGTTCGACCGGATCGGCAACCGTGTCAGCCCCACCGAGGCCGCGCATGCGCTTGCCGGTGAGGTGGAGCGGGCCTTTGTCGGGCTGTCGGAAATCGAGATCGCCGCGCGCGAGATTCGGCGCGGACGGCGCGATCGCCTGCGCATCGCCGCCATGCCCGCCCTGTCCATGAACCTGCTGCCCGATGTGGTGGCCGACATGAAATGCGCCGGAAATCTGCCGGATCTGGAGATTCTTTCCTCCTCAACGCAATCGGTGGCGCGCCTCGTCGCCAGGCGTCAGGCCATTCTCGGCTTCGTGGCCCCGATTCTCGAGACGCCGGAAATCCGGCTGCTGACGCATGAGCGCGCGCCTTTGCGCTGCGTCATGCGCCGCGATGATCCGCTGGCCGCGCGCGAGCTGATCCGCATGCGCGATCTGGCCGATCGTGATTTCATTGCCCTGTCGATCACCACCACGACCGGGACGACGCTGGAACAGATTTTTGCACGCATGGAGCAGCCGCCGCGTATCGTCATGCGTGCGCGACTCTCGCCCGTGGTCTGTGCGCTTACCCTGCGCGGGGTGGGGATCGGCATCGTCGATGCCTTCTCCGCCCGCGATCACGTGGCCAAGGGCGGGGTGAGCCTGCCTCTCGACATCACCGAGACTTTCGGTTTCAGTGTCATCACCGCCCGGGCCGGTGCGCCGCATCCCGCTGCGGAGATGTTGCTGGAACATCTGCGCATGCGCGTCGCCGGTTATCGGGAGACATGAGCCCGGGCAGCATGAGAACGGGCAGCACACGAGGCCGATATGAACAGCACTCCCGCCCGATCGTCAGGCACACTTGCGGAACTCGCCGATTTTGCGCTCGGCTGGTGCGAGGACGCCATGCCGGGCGAAGCCTTCGCCAGGGCGGGTGACGTGGTGGTGGATTGCATCGCTTCGGCGATCTGCGGGGCCGGCGATCCGGGAGCGCGCGCGGCGCGGCTTGCCGCCACACGCGGTTTCGGCGCGGGTGAGGATCCGATCTGGTTCACGCATCAGACCGCCCCGTCGGCGGCGGCGCTGATGGCGAACGCGGCGGCGGCCAGCATCCTCGATCTTGATGACGGCCATCGCGCGGCAGCGGGGCATCCCGGCGCGGCGATCGTGCCGGCGGTGCTGGCCGAGGCCGCCCGTCTGGGCGCTGCCCCGCGAGAAGCCGCTGCGGCGATCATCACCGGTTACGAGATCGCGGTGCGCATGGCGGCAGCACGGGATTTCTCCCGCCTCGATACCATGTCGAGCGGGCGCTGGACGCATTTCGGCGTCGTCGCCGCGCTCGCGCGCCTGCGGGGCCTTTCTCCCGAGATTCTCACACAGGCGCTCGCCATTGCCGGGATTCACGGGCCGAACCAGTCGGCTTCCGGCTATTCGAAGGTGATGGGGAGCCATACCAAGGAGGGCATTCCCTGGAGCGCCCTCAACGGCGTGCTCGCCCTCGATCTTGCTGAATCCGGCTATAGTGGCCCCGTCGATCTCGTCGATCATCCCGATTATTACGATGCCGGCGCGCTGATCGCCGGGCTGGGACGGGAGACGCGCATCCTTGGCACCTATTTCAAACCCTATTCCTGCTGCCGCTGGGCGCATGCCCCGATCGATGCCCTGCTCGATCTGATGCGCGATCACGCTTTCCCGCCGGAGGCGATCACGCGGATCGAGGTCGCGACCTTCGCGCGGGCGCTGGGCCTCGCCAATGCACCGGCGCCGAAGACCCTGCAGGCGGCGCAATATTCGCTGCCCTTCACAATCGCGCTGGCGGGGTTGCGCGGAAGTGAGGCGCTCATGCCGATGCGGGAGGCGAGTCTGGCCGACTCCGCCGTCATCGCCCTGGCCGGGCGGGTAACGCTGCGGATCGATCCCGATCGCGAGGCTGCCTTCCCGCGCGAGGCGGGTGCCTCCATCATGGTCGAGACGCGCGATGGACGCTTCACAGCCTGCGTCACGCAGCCCCGGGGCGAGCCGGCCAATCCGATGACGCGCCATGATCTCATGGACAAGCTCGTCACCGTCAATCGCGGCAAGTCGCTCGACGGGCTTCTCGCCGCGCTCGGGCGCTATCTTGAGAAGGCCGGGGATGCCGGGGCGCCGGCGGGACTGATAACCGCGCTCGCCGATCCCGCTCTTGTCGTTCCCCTCCTTGCCGAAGCTCAGCCCGTTTCGTAGTGGATTTTGCGCAAGGTCACGGGGGCATGGCCGAAATGGGCCTTGCAGGCGCGGGAGAACTGGCTCGCGCTGGAAAACCCGCAAGCGAGGGCGATCTCCACCACCTGCATGCGGGTCTGCCGCAACAGGGCGCGGGCGCGTTCGAGGCGCAAGATACGGTAATGCGTCATGACGCCGATGCCGATTTCCTTCATGAACCGCCGCTCCAGCTGGCGCTGGCCGATCCCCGCGCGCCGGGCGAGGCTTGTGATGGAGAGCGGGTTCTCGAGATGCGCGCTCATCAGGGCAAGTGCCGCCGCCACCGGGCGACCAGGCGCGGGCGCGTCCGCGCGGTTATGGCTGCGCTGCGGCCCGGAGCCCGGACGCGCGCCGCCCTGGATGAACCATTCGCTCACCGCGCCGGCGAGTTCGGGTCCGTGATGGGCGTCGATCTCGGCCGCCATCATGTCGAGCGCGGCGATGCCGCCGGCGCAGGTCAGGCGTTCCCGGTCGATCTCGTAGAGGCTGCCGGTCATGGCGAGTTCGGGAAAATGCTCGCTCAGGGCCGGCTGGTGCTCCCAGTGGATGGTGCTGCGATAGCCGTCGAGCAATCCCGCCCGTGCAAGCAGGAACGGTCCGCCCGAGACGCCACCGATGCGGATTCCCGCTCGCGCCGCACGGCGCAGGGTCCGCAAGACACTGACATCGTCGAAGGTCACCGGGTTGCCGCCGGCGCAGACGATCAGGGTATCGAGCCGCATCGCACGCACGGCATTGGCGTCACGCAGATCCGCATCGCAGGCGATGCTGATCCCGTTCGAGGCGCGCGCGACCCCGCTTGCATCGCAGGAGAGGTGTCGCCAGACATAGAGCTGCTGGCCGGCAATGACATTTGCCGCGCGCAGGGGCTCGATCGCCGAGGCATAGGACATCAGGGCGAAACCCGGCACGAGCAGGAATCCGTAGACGCGGCCCGGGGGCACGTCCCGCCCTTTCATTCGGGCCTTCGCCAATTGCATCTCTGCCGCCGCTTCGCCGGTTTTCATCATGGGAATGCCGTGAAATGCCAAGAACGAGGCGAGAATGGCTGGCAATCTGCCTTAAGGTCAAGACGGCAGGAGCCAGCAATCCGTGTTGATCCCGTCCCGCAACCGTTCAGGGCCGTTGCATGCGTTTCTCAGCCTTCCAGATTTTCAGGCATGGCCTGGCCGGCAATCGCGGCTGGCGCCCTCAGTGGCGCGACGCCGAGCCGAAGCCGCGTTACGACGTGGTCATCGTCGGCGGTGGCGGGCACGGGCTGGCCACGGCGCATTATCTGGCGAAGACCTACGGCGTGAACAATGTCGCTGTGCTCGAGAAGGGCTGGATCGGCGGCGGCAATGTCGGGCGAAACACCACCATCGTGCGCTCGAACTACCTCCTGCCGGGTAATCTCCCATTCTACGAACTGTCGATGCAGCTCTGGGAAGGGCTGGAGCAGGATCTCAACTACAACGCCATGATCTCGCAGCGCGGCGTGGTCAATCTCTATCATTCCGACGCCCAGCGTGATGCCTATGTGCGGCGCGGCAATGCCATGCGCCTGCACGGGGTGGATGCCGAACTGCTCGATCGCGCGGGCGTGCGCGCACGCCTGCCTTTTCTCGATTTCGACAATGCCCGCTTCCCGATCCAGGGCGGGCTTTTGCAACAGCGCGGCGGCACGGTGCGCCATGACGCGGTGGCCTGGGGCTATGCCCGCGCCGCCGATCAGCGCGGCGTTGATATCATCCAGAATTGCGAGGTCACCGGCATCCGCCGCGAAGCCGGGCGTGTCACCGGGGTCGAGACCGCACGCGGCTTCATCGCGGCGGGAAAGGTCGCGCTCGCCGCAGCGGGCAATTCCTCGAAAGTCGCGGCGATGGCTGATCTGCGCCTGCCGATCGAGAGCCACGTGCTGCAGGCCTTCGTCACAGAAGGCGTGAAGCCGCTGATCGACACGGTGGTCACCTTCGGCGCCGGGCATTTCTATGTCAGCCAGTCCGACAAGGGCGGGCTCGTCTTCGGGGGGGATATCGACGGCTACAATTCCTACGCCCAGCGCGGCAACCTGCCCGTCATCGAGGACGTGATCGAATGCGGCATGGCGCTGTGGCCGGGGTTCGGGCGGTTGCGGCTGTTGCGGCACTGGGGCGGAATCATGGACATGTCGATGGACGGCTCGCCCATCATCGACACCACCCCGGTCGCGGGGCTCTATCTGAATGCCGGCTGGTGCTATGGCGGCTTCAAGGCCACCCCGGCTTCCGGGCTCTGCTTTGCCCATCTGATCGCCCGTGACGAACCGCATCCGGCGGCGACGGCCCTGCGGCTCGACCGCTTCGCGCAGGGTCGTGTCATCGATGAAAAGGGTGCCGGCGCCCAGCCCAATCTGCATTGAGGAACTCGCCATGCGCATTCCCTGCCCGCATTGCGGCGAACGTGACATCCAGGAATTCAGCTGTCTGGGCGACGCCACGCGCCGCCGACCGGATCCGGAAGCCGGCGAGGCCGCCTTCGCCGATTACGTCTATCTGCGCGACAATCCCGCCGGGCGGCATCGGGAATTGTGGTATCACGCCGGCGGTTGCCGGGCCTGGCTGGTGGTGACGCGCGATACGAAGAGCCACGCGATCGAGGCAGTCGCCCCCGCCCGCGAGGCTGCCCGCACCCTTGCGGAGTCCGGATCGTGAGCAGCAGCCCCGGCCAGCCGCGCCGCCTCGCCGAGGGCGGCCTGATCGATCGATCGCATGTCATCGGTTTTCGCTTCGACGGTCGCGACTATCGCGGTCACCCCGGCGATACGCTCGCCTCGGCCCTGCTCGCCGCCGGGGTGCGCCGCTTCGGGCGCTCGTTCAAGTATCATCGTCTGCGCGGCGTGATGACGGCGGGGCCGGAGGAGCCGAACGCGCTGGTAACCCTCGGCGAGGGGGCGCGGCGCGAGCCGAACAGCCGCGCCACGACGGTGGCTTTGCACGAGGGGCTCGTCGCCGAGAGCCAGAACCGCTGGCCGAGCCTCGATATCGATCTGCTCAGCGTCAACCAGCTGCTCGCGCCGTTTCTCTCGGCAGGTTTCTATTACAAGACCTTCATGTGGCCGCGTGCCTTCTGGGAGCGGGTCTACGAGCCGCTCATCCGCCGCGCGGCGGGTCTCGGGCGGGCCGCGCAGGCGCCGGATCCCGACCATTACGAAAAGGCCGTGGCGCATTGCGATCTGCTGGTCATCGGCGCAGGCCCCGCCGGGCTGATGGCGGCGCTTGCCGCCGGGCGTACCGGTGCCCGGGTGATCATCGTGGATGAGGACGAGCGCTTCGGCGGGCGCTTGTTGAGTGAGCACGACAGGCTCGACGGTCTCGCGGGGCCGGACTGGGTGGACGGCATCGTTGCCGAGCTCGCAAGCCTGCGCGAGACCCGGCTGATGCCGCGCACCACGCTCTTCGGCATCTATGACGGCGGCGTGCATGGTGCGCTCGAGCGTGTCGCGGATCAGCGCGACACGGCGCCGGCGCATGCCCCGCGCCAGCGCATGTGGCGCATCCATGCCCGACGCACGATCCTCGCCACGGGTGCGATCGAGCGTCCCGTGGTCTTTTCCGGCAATGACCGGCCCGGCGTGATGCTGGCCGGTGCGGCGCGCAGCTATCTCACGCGCTACGCGGTGAAGCCCGCCGAGGCGCCGGTGATCCAGACCAGCAGCGACGATGGCTGGCGCACGCTCGATGCGCTGATGGCCGCGCAGACCCCGCCGGTGGCAATCATCGACAGCCGTGAGACGATCGATCCCGCCCTCGTGCAGGCGGCGAAATCCGCCGATGTCCCGCTTCATGCGGGAGCGCGGATCATGGCGGCGCACGGGCGCGATCTCGCGCGCATCACCATCCGCACGGCATCCGGTGCGGAGCAGAAACTGGCCTGTGACGGGTTGTTCGTCGCCAATGGCTGGAATCCCAATCTCGCCCTGACCAGCCATCTCGGCGACCGTCCGGTCTATGACGAGGCAATTGCGGCCTTCGTACCCGGGCGCAGCCCTCCCGGGATGACCGTAGCGGGCGCGGTGGCGGGACGGTTTTCGCTGGAACAGGCGCTCGCGGACGGGGCAAGGCTCGGGATCGAGGCCGCCACCGCATGCGGTTTTTCCGGATCGCCACCCGCTCTGCCCGCGATCGAGGCGCCCGGCGCCGGCGCGCATGTGCCGCTCTGGCAGGCGCCGCTTTCCGGAAAGCAGGCAAAAACCGCCTTCGTCGATCAGCAGAACGACGTCACCGCCGCCGATATCGCCCTGGCGCATCGCGAGGGCTTTCGCGCGGTGGAGCATCTCAAGCGCTATACCACGCTCGGCATGGCCACCGACCAGGGCAAGACCTCGAATCTTCCGGGACTCGCCATCATGGGGGAACTCACCGGACGCGGCATCGCGCAGACCGGCACCACCATGTTCCGCCCGCCGGCCAGCCCCGTCGCCATCAGCGCGTTCGCTGGTCCGCACCGTGGGCGGCATTTCCGTCCGACCCGGCGCACGCCGGGTCATGACTGGGCACAGGAGGCGGGGGCGATCTTCGTCGAATCCGGCCCATGGCTGCGGGCGCAGTATTTCCCGCGCGCAGGTGAGGCCGACTGGCTCGCCAGTGTCAATCGGGAGGTGAGCGCCGTGCGCGCCGGCGTCGGGGTGTGCGATGTCACCACATTGGGCAAGATCGACGTGCAGGGCCGGGATGCCGCGGCCTTTCTCGATTTCGTCTATGCCAACCTGATCTCCAGCCTGCCCGTCGGCAAGGCGCGCTACGGGCTGATGCTGCGCGAGGATGGTTTCGTCTTCGACGACGGCACGGTGGCGCGGATCGGCGAGAACCATTTCCTCGTCAGCACCACCACCGCCAATGCCGCACGGGTGATGCAGCATATGGAACTGTGTGCCCAATGGCACCGCCCCGATGACGATGTGCGTCTCACATCGGTCTCGGAAGCCTTTGCCCAATATGCGCTGGCGGGGCCGCGCGTGCGGGACGTGCTCGCGGCGATCGTCGATGATCCGGACACGGTTTCGGCTGAGAACCTGCCCTATCTCGGCGTGCGCGATCTTACGGTCGGCGGTGGTGTGCCGGCACGGATCTTCCGGCTGTCGTTTTCCGGAGAGCTCGCCTACGAGATCGCCGTGCCCGCGCAATACGGGGACGCCGCGATCCGCGCGATCACGGCGGCGGGCAAACCGTTTGGCATCACGCCCTATGGCATCGAGGCGCTCGGGGTGATGCGCATCGAGAAGGGCCATGCCTCCGGGCCGGAACTCAACGGCCAGACCACCGCGCATGATCTGGGGCTCGGGCGGATGCTCTCGAAGAAGAAGGATTTCATCGGCAAGGCCATGGCCCTGCGCCCGGCCCTGACGGATTCGGGACGCCCGCGCCTCGTCGGCATCACACCCTGCGATCCGGCGCGGCGCCTGCGCGCCGGCGCGCATATCCTGCCGGCGGACAAGCCTGCCATCGCTGCATATGACCAGGGCTGGGTGACTTCCGTCGCCCATTCGCCGGACTTTGGCCACTGGATAGGCCTCGCCCTCGTGGCCCACGGCCCCGAGCGTATCGGCGAGACGCTGCGTGCGGTCGATCTTCTGCGCGGCGAGGATATCGCCGTGCGCCTATGCGATCCCGTCTTCATCGACAAGGAAGGAGCCCGCCTCCATGGTTGACGAACGCCCGACCCGCTCCGAACCGTCTGGATCCGCCTCTTCCTGGACGCCGCTCGCGCCTCTGCCCGCTCTCCCCCTCGCCATGCCGAGTGATGCGCCCTGCGAACTGGATGCGGATCTCTTCATCGCCTTGTGGAATCCCGCAGCCATGATCGGCCTCGCGCCACGCCGCGATGCCAGCGAGGCCGTGCAGGCCGAGCTCCACGCACGTCTCGGCATGGCCGCACCCGCGCCGGGCCGCACCACCGGACGCGGCGGGGAGCGGCTGATCTGGAGCGGGCTCGACCAGTGGCTCTATATCGGTGACCAGGCCGGGCGGTTCGAAGGGCTCGATCCCGATCTCGTCGCGATGACCGATCAGACCGGGGCCCGCGCCGTGATCCTCATCGGCGGTGAGAACGCAGCCGAGACGCTGGCCAAGGGCTGCCTCGTCGATCTGCACCCGCGCGCCTTCCCCGATGACGCGGTCGCGATCACCGCGATCGCCCATATCGGAGTGATCCTCTGGCGCGAAGGCAATGGCTTTGCCATCGCCACCTCGCGCTCCAGCGCGCCGGACGTGCTGCACTGGCTCACGGAATCAGCGGCTGAATTCGGTCTTGAATGGAACTGATGCCGGCGGCGACCCGTCGCATCAGCTCCAGGGGAAGGGGCTGGCCGAGACCGGGCGCACCTCGCCGACAGCATAGCGCGCCATGCGGAAAGGTTGCAGCAGCGGGCTCGGCGTGCCGAGGAGCTCCCGCGCTACCAGCTCGCCGACGCCGATCGTCTTGTAGCCGTGATTGCTGTCGGCGATGATGTAGCAATTTTCGCGAAACACGTCGAAGACGGGGAAACTGTCGGGGGTGAAGCAGCCGAGACGGCCGAAATGTTCGTCGCGGTGATGCACCGCCTTGCCCTCGAAGCGCTTGTGGCAGAAGGCGAGCGCCGAGGTCCACATGTCGCAGACGGCCGGGGAAGCGATAAATTCGGTGGATTGCGGGCCGTAAGGGTCGAGCGCCACGGCTTCGGCGGGCTTGTCGACCTTGCAGGGCATGGCCCCGCCCTCGATGCCGCCGGAAGCGAAATCGGGCTTGCAATAGATCCCCCACATCCGATCGGTGATCAGTAAGCGCGATGCCGTTCACCTCCTGCCGGCATTGACCGGAACCTGTGATTTTGTCGCCGGATGAAGCTGGATGTGTCTGGTTTGGGATCATAGCCGCCGTCCGGATCAGGCCGTCGCGAACGGCAGCTAATCGATGCTCTTCGCACAGCAGCGGACGGTATGGAAACGGCCCCGAAGGTGATGGACGGCATGATGGCTTTGGAGCATCATTCCGTCAGGTGGATACCGGCTGACGGAAAAATGATGCGTCCAAAATAACTTTGAGCGCCCGGCCTGAATCCGTCAGGTCGGAACGTGCTTGTCTTATGACTTTCTCTGCCGAATGGGCGAGAACGGATCGCCGGGACGGGTGGCCACCCGCTCCCGGCGGCGAGGGTCGGATCGTGAACGCGCTGACCGTTTGACGGGTCGAGTTAGAGTCGGATCGCCCTCGTCTTTCCCTTGAGGCCTGGACTGACACCCGCAGGAGGCTTTTGCGCCTCTTTCATATTTGTGCATTTTCTGGATTACAGATCGGCAGTTCACTGCTGCGGAACATCGTATCCGAGCAAAGCATTCCGAAGGGGCACAAGTCTCTCAGGAGAGATAGCTCTCGATCACGCTGCGGTCATGGCGAAGTTCAGCGGCGGGGCCGGACATCACGATTCGGCCTCGCTGAAGCACATGCGCGTCATCGGCTATATCGAGAGCCAGGAACGCCAATTGCTCGATCAAGAGGACCGCGAGACCGTCATCGGCAAGGGTGCGCAAAGATTGAAGGATTGATTTCACGATCTGCGGCGCGAGGCCAAGAGAAGGCTCATCCAGCATCAGCGCCTTGGGTCGCATCATCAAGGCACGGCTTAGCGCAAGCATCTGCTGTTCGCCGCCTGACAGGCTGCCACCGGGAATCGACCGCCTTTCGCGGAGAACGGGAAAACGGGCAAATTCCCGCTCGAGGCTCTCGGCTATTTCAGCCTCGCCAAGCCCGGCAATCCGTGACGCTCCGATGGTCAGATTGTCAAGCACCGAGAGATCGGGGATGATCTGACGCCCCTGCGGCACCTGAACCAATCCTCGCCGCGCCAGGACATGTGGTGCAATGCCTCGAACTGACTGGCCATCGAAGCGAATTTCTCCTGCCTTCGCCGGCAGCACGTTCGAGATGCTGCGCAGAAGGGTTGTCTTTCCGGCACCATTGGCACCAATGACGCAAACGAGCTTGCCCGCCGGCACATCGAGGGAGATGTCATGCAGGATATCGACTGAGCCGATCGAAGTCTGGAGGTTCTCGACGGTGATCATGCTGCCGCCTCATCGGTTCCCAGATAGGCCTTGATCACGGCCGGGTTTTCCTGGATTTCGGCGGGCGTGCCTTCGGCGATACAATGTCCGAAGTCAAGAACGGTGATCCGGTCGCTGATCGACATCACGAAATCCATGTTGTGTTCAACCAGCAGGATGGTGACACCGCGCTCCCGCAGGCGCGCAATGACCTTGGCGATCGCCTCGGCTTCCTGTGGATTCAGGCCCGCCACCGGTTCATCAAGAAGCATGATGCGCGGCTTCTGGGCAATCGCGCGGGCGAGCTCGACAAGCTTTCGGTGGCCATAGGCGATATCCTTGGGACGCAGATCAGCCAGATGTCCGATCCCCAGATAATCGAGGATTGCCATTGCCTCGGTGCGCTCGCGCGCTTCATGCCGCCTGTCTGCCAGCCAATGCAGGAAATCGGCGGACGCTACCTGAGAAGGGCGCAACCCGAGCATGACATTATCCAA
Source organism: Saliniramus sp. (assembly GCF_035311605.1). NCBI lineage: Bacteria > Pseudomonadati > Pseudomonadota > Alphaproteobacteria > Hyphomicrobiales > Salinarimonadaceae > Saliniramus > Saliniramus sp. The sequence continues at coordinate 33,172 of NZ_DATGCW010000033.1, read as the reverse complement.
CACGCTCACGCCCTGGATCAGTTGCAGGTTTTGAAAAGTGCGTGCGAGCCCGAGGCGGGCCCGCTGATACGCATTCAAGGCAACCACATTCTCCCCATCGAGGGAAATCGAACCGGAATCAGCCCGGTATAGGCCCGCGACGACATTGATGAAGGTCGACTTGCCGGCACCGTTGGGGCCGATCAGTGCGTGAACCGACCCCGGCGTGACATTCATGTCCAGTTCGGCCAGCGCAAGGACTCCGGCATAGCTCTTTGATATACCGGTGATCCTCAACTCGGCGCCCGCCACCGTGGCGATGTCCAGTTCACGGCCCGATGCTGTTTCGCCTCGGTTCCCCGGGTCTTCCTTCACCTTGCGGGTCGGGGCCAGCTTGTTCAGAAGGCCGATCGCACCTTCCGGAAACAGGATCGTCACCATCAGCAGGATGCCGCCGTAAAGAAGGTAGCCGATTTCGTGCAGGGCCGCGATCGTTTCGGCGATCGCGATCAGGATGGCCGCGCCCAGAATCGGGCCATAGCTGCGACCAAGGCCGCCGATAACCGTTGCGATCAGAAGCCCGATGGTCAGGCGAATGCTGAAGGCCTCGGAACTGATGAAGCCGCTTTGATGGGCGAAAAGTGCCCCGCCAAGTCCGGCAAGCGCTGCGCTTACCGTGAATATCGCGGTTCGCCACAAGGGGACGTTCAATCCGATGGTGCGTGCAAACGACTCGCTTTCCTTGATCGCCTGTAGCCGACGCCCGTAGCGTGAGGAGAAAATGTAGTCGCTCGAGATCTGCACGCACAGCAACAATGCCGCCGTCACCCAGAAGAAATATGTCGGCCCCATCCGGAAATCACCGAAATATAGCTGGGGTATCCCGAACAGCCCCATCGCCCCGCCCGTCACCGATGTCCAGCGTTGTGCAGCAATCTCGACCATGAAACCGAAGGCGAGTGTCGCCATGGCAAGGTAGAGACCGCGTGTCCGCAGGCAGATCAGACCGACGAGGATGCCGAAGACGACGGCAAGGGCGATGCCGCCAAGAATGGCAAATCCTATCGGCCAGCCGAACGCCGTTGCGAGAAGGGCCGATCCATACGCGCCTAACGCGTAGAAGCCGCCATGACCGAGGGACATCTGTCCTGAGAGGCCCAGAAGCAGGTTGAGCCCGATCACCGCAATGGCCGTGTAGGCAAATATCTGCGCGAGATGGAGATAGAAGCTGTTCGGTGCCACGAAGGGGAACCCGACGATGAGACCGATTGCCAAGAGGTAGCCGAGATTTCGCGTCATCGCATTGCTCCTAGCGCACGTCGGCCTTTACCTCCCCGAACAAACCGGTCGGCTTGATCGCGAGGGAGATGAGGACGAAAAGGAGCGGGTAAAGGTCACCAAAGGCGCTGTCCCAATAGTTCGAAAACGATTCGGCGACCCCGAAGAGGATTCCGCCCACGAGGATTCCGATCGGATTGGAAAACCCGCCCAGCGAAGCAACCGCGAGAGCCTTGATCGTGAAGATCAGGCCGATATGCGGGTGCAATGAAACGAGCGGGCCGATCAGGACACCGGCTATTCCCGCCAGCAGCGAGGCGATCACGAAGACGAGAACAATCACGCCACGCACGTCTACGCCGAGCAGATTCGCCGCCTCGGGGTTGAACGCGACAGCGTAAATGCCCTTGCCCCAACGTGTCTTGAACAGGAACCAATACAGGCCGACGACAACGACGAAGGCGACAATGATCACCGCTAGTTCTTCGAGGAAGACACCGACACCGAAGATGCTGACCACACTGTCGCGGGTCGTGGAAAACAGCGGCGGTGCATACTGGGCCGACTTGCCCCAGATCAGCTCGACGACGTTTTGCAGGATCAGCGCCACACCCGCCGTCGTCAGAATCCAGGCGTAGGGCGTGGTCCGATCTGCCAGGGCATCAAGTGGGCGGATCGCAATGCGCTCCAGAAGATAGCCCATGAGGCACAGGATCGCGGCGACGAGGATCACGGCGAGCACCGGATGGATTCCAGCAACGAGGAAGGCCATCACGAGGAAGGCTGCGACCATCATGAAGTCACCCTGACCGAAGTTGAGGCGGTGCGTCGCGAGATGCGCGATGAATAGCCCCTTAGCGGTCAGCGTATAGATTGCTCCCATCGCGATCCCGCTGATGAGAAGCTGGAAGAAGTTCGTCAAAGACACGATCGCCCCCTTGAGCCACGACGACGAAGAGGAGACGGTCGGCAGGGCCGACCGTCGGTCACGGCTTACTGCAGACGCACGACGTCGCCATCGCGCCAGACACCAAGGAAGACATGTTCGGGATTGAGGCATTCGTGGTTATCGGGCCCGAAAGGCTCCGAGGGTGTCGCCGAAATCGCATCGACGCCGTCAATGTTCTCGATAGCATCCCGGATTGCGGCAGGATCAGAGCGCCCGACGCGATTGACGGCTTCGAACATGATCTGGCCTGCATCGTAACCGAGTGCCGCCACAACGGGCCAGCGATAGGACGTGCCGTATTCATCGCGCATGCGGGCATCGAAGGCTTGCGCCTTTGGGTCCGCCAGATCGAGCGCCTGCCCCATCACCGTACCCTCGATGGCATCGAGTCCGACAATTTCGAGGACATTGAGTGAGGAAAGACCCCAGTTTCCGGCAATGACCGGCCGATAATCAAGCCTCGCCATGGGGCGATAGATCAGTTCGAAGCTTTCGTGGAAATTCAGGACCAGTTGTGCATCGGCGTCGCGCATGCGGATCATCTGGGGTGTGAGGTCATTGACCCCGGGCGCAGCCCCCTCGACTGCGGCGAGTTCCCGGTCACGGGCCGCCATTCCATTGCGGATCTCTTCAGCAGCGAAGTTCCCGTACCCGGTCGTCGAATGAACCAGCCCGACATTATCGAAATTCTCGACCGCCCAATCGAGCATGGCGTCGATCTGGTAGCGCTCCACCATCGAGCAGCGGAAGATATAGCTCGGATCCTCGTCGATGAATTGCGCGGTGATGTTGGTGGCGATTGACGGACCCGCAATCAGGGGGATGCCGGCACGCTGGAGAACCGGCGCAAAGGCGAGAACATTCCCGCTGCTCACCGTACCCATGACAGCGGATACGCCATCATTCTGGATCAGGCGCTGAATGACCGAGACCGCGCGTTGAGGATTGGCCTCGTCATCGTAAACGATGAGTTCGATCCCGGTTTGCGCATCACTGGCCTCGTAGTCCTTGAGCGCAAGGCGAATGCCCTGCAGATATGACTCGCCGAAATCCACGATGGCCGGGGGGCCGCTCAATCCCTGAACGACGCCGACCCGCACACTCTCCTGTGCCGATGCGCCGCTCGCCAGAACGATTGCGGCACCGATTGCGGCAATTCCTTTGCCGATTCCTGACATGACGTTCCTCCCCTGCTTCATTTGTTGATGGACGCTTCAGCGTCCTTTGAAACGCGCCTCGCGCTTTTCGCGAAACGCTGTCGTCCCCTCTGCGAGATCTTCGGTACGCCCGAGATCGTAGAAGGATCGGGATTCGAGACGCAGCGCCTCCGCCACCGGCATGCCGTAGGTACGCCGCATGACGTCCTTGGCGAAACGCTGTGCGAGTGGAGCACGACGTGCCAGCATCGCGGCGTAATCGAGTGTCTTCTCGAGCAGGCGCGGCTTCTCGTGAATACGATTGACAAGACCTATCCTGAACGCGGTTTCGGCATCAACGCGTTCGCCTGACAGGACGATTTCCATCGCATGTCCCAACCCGACGATCTGCGGCAGGCGCACCAGGCCCCCATCACAGGCATGGAACCCCCACTTCACATCCTGCAGTGCGAATTCGGCATCGGGTGAGCAAAACCGGATGTCACATGCGAGAGCGAGCTCGAAACCGCCGGAAATGGCGTATCCGTTGATGGCTGCGACGATCGGCTTGTCGATGTCGAGACTGCGCGTGATCCCGCCAAAGCCCGGGCCATCGGTAGCGCCCGTTCGGAACTCTGGTGCGCTGCGGTTGGCAAAGTCCATGGTATAGGTCTTCAGATCTGCGCCGGCGCAGAAACTCTTGTCGCCAGCTCCGGTCACAACGGCTACGCGTGCGCCATCATCTGCGGCGAATTCACGAAACGTTTCGACCAATGCATCGTTGGCCGCGAAATCGAGCGAATTCATCTTGGCCGGTCGATTTATCGTAATCAGGCGCACGTCCCCATGCTTCTCCGTGAGGATGTCGTTACTCATCTTGGTTCCCTGCGAAATAGAGGATCTCACCACGTTGTCCGGTGAGGGTTACACGTTGTCCTGGTTCGACGTTGTCTGGCTCTGTTGTGCCTCGACCGCGCGTCCCGTCGGGCATCAGCCGACCCGTAATCCGCGGACCCGCATCGAGATCGACAACACAGACCTCAAAGGCCCCCTCGCCCCTGAAGGCGGCCGCAGGACGCCGTATCATGGTTGATGACACCAGCGTTCCCGTACCAGCAACCCGCTTGCTCTCGAGGTCTGTGCTTCCGCACCGCGTGCACAGCTCGCGAGGGCCCGGGTCGAGAGCTCCGCAAGCGCGACAAGCCAGAACGGTCACTTCTTGGAGTTCCTCGAACGCATCAGGCATCGCTACGCCTCAGGATGTTGACGGTGCACGCGACACCGGTTCCGCCGAGATTGTGCGTCAATCCGATCGCGGCATCCTTGACCTGGTTCGGATGCGCGCCGCGCAACTGCAGCACGGTTTCATAGATCTGCCCGATGCCGGTTGCACCGACCGGATGGCCCTTCGCAAGCAGCCCGCCACTCGGGTTGATGGGCACATCACCCCCGATGCGGGTGCGCCCTTCACGTGCCCAGATTCCACCCTGCCCGCGCGGGACGACGCCGAGATCTTCGCTGTCCACGATCTCCGCAATCGAAAAGCAGTCATGCAATTCTACGAAATCGATATCTGACGGGCTCAGGCCGGCCATGTCGTAGGCCGCATGCGCCGCCGCAACCGTGGCATCGAATGAACAGAGGTCCGGATGGCCGGCAATACGGGCACTGCCGCGGGTTTGTACGGAGGCCGCAACCTCGACCATCGGGGTGCTGCATGCGCGTGCAACCTCCTCGGAAACCAGCAAGACTGCCGCCGCACCGTCACTCACCGGACAGCAATCGAACAGACGAAGCGGATCGCAGATCAGGGCGGAATTCAGAATGGCCTCATCATCGATGTGAGCCGCCATCTGCGCCAGCGGATTGCGCAAACCATTGGCCTTGTTCTTGCGTACGACGCTTGAAACATCGGATCGCGTTGTGCCGTAGCGAGCCGCGTGCAATTTCCAGACGAGGCCGAAGAGGCCGGGAAAGGTCAGACCGGAAACACCATCGGCACGGTTGTCCATTGCGCAATTGAGGGCGGCGGTGACTGTTGGTGTGTCGGCACCGGTCATCTTCTCGACACCGACGGCGATCGCAACATCACAGGCACCTGTGCTGATCGCAAGGCTGGCATGCCGGAAGGCGATGCCACCGGAGGCGCAGGCGCCTTCCACCTTGGTGCAGGGAATCTGGCCGAGGCCAAGACCATCGGCGACAAGTCCCGCGAGTACCTCCTGCCCGACGAGAGGCCCGGCAACGAAATTGCCGAGATAAAGCGCACCAACCTCCTTGCGTGAAACACCGGACTCGCGAATGGCCGCGTCGCCTGCCTTGATCGCCAGCGCCTCGATATCCGTACCGGAATGCCTTCCAAAGGCCGTTGATCCGATACCGGCGACAAATACCCTACGCATCGGTGCCCTCCCCCCTGCTGGCCTCAAGCATGGCGCGCAGCTCGGTTTTCAGGATCTTGCCATAGGCGTTTTTCGGCAGATTCTCGAGAAACCGGTAATGCTTTGGGCGCTTGAAACGGGCTATGTTCGACAGACACAGCTGATCGAGGTCCTGTGAGTTCAACACGGCATCCTCCCGCGCCACTACGAAGGCAACGACTTCCTCACCCCATTCAGGGTGGGGCTGTCCGACAACCGATGCCTCGACGAGATCCGGATGCCGCAAGAGAACTTCCTCGATTTCGCGGGGGTAGATGTTGCTGCCTCCGGAAATGATCATGTCTTTCGATCGGTCCCGCAGGGTCAGAAAACCGCGGCGATCCATGCTCCCGACATCACCGGTATAGAGCCAGCCGTCTCGCAGGGCGGACGCGGTTGCCTCGGGGTTGTTCCAGTAGCCTTCCATGACACAGTCGCTGCGGGTGATGATCTCGCCCACTTCACCGTCAGGCAGGGCCTGCCCCTCGTCATCGACGACGCGGACATCAACACCGGTGCGGGGCGGACCGCAACTGCGCAGATCGTCCTCGCCGAGTCCGGTGCCATGCATGCGTTGCTCGAGGCCGGTGATCGTCATCGGCGATTCTCCCTGGCCATAGATCTGGAACAAACGGGGTCCGAACAAATCCAGCGCTCGCCGGAGGTCTGCGACATACATCGGCCCGCCCCCGTAATAGATCGTCTTGAGACCCTCGGTTCGCAGATGCTCCGCGATGGGCGAATGCACAAGCCGTGTCAGCATGGTCGGCGCGGCGAACATCGTGACACGATCGTAATTGTCGAGAGCGTCCGCGATCGCGCCGACGTCGAAACCCGGCAGCACGACCTGATGCGCACCTCGCAACATGTGTGGGAGCGCAAACAGCCCGGATGCGTGCGAGAGCGGGCCCGTATGCAGCTTCACGTCGCGTTCATCGACCGGATCGACATCCGCGTAGTAGGCATGGCACATGAAAAGAAGGTTGCGGTGACTGAGTATGGCGCCCTTTGGACGACCGGTCGTGCCACTGGTATAGAAGATCCAGGCCCGTTCCGTTGGGGCGACCTCCACCGGAGCAAGGGGATCGGCGCGCGTCAATTGCTCGAAATCATCGGTGCCGGCACAAACGATGTGCTCAAGAGTCTCGACCTCGTCGAGCAGCGAAGCGAGGCTGCCGTGGAGGCCCGGTGTCGTAATCATCCAGCGTGCACCGCTGTCGCGGACGATATGTTCGATCTCGCGCGGGTGAAGCTTTGCATTGACCGGGACGGCGCAAAGCCCGGCTCCCCAGATGGCAAAAAGCGATTCCAGAAAGGCCCCGCAATTCTCCATCGCCAGAACGATACGGTCACCTCGGCGAAGGCCGGCACTGCGCAACGCGCCCGCTATGGCTGCCGTCCGTTGCACGAGCACACCGTACCGCGTGACCATCCCGCGATCCGTGATGGCAGGAGCTTCGGGCATCCTGTGTGCGGCGTTTTGGATCAGGCTTGCCAAATTCATGAGCTTGCCTTACTAGCGAGTAAAGTTGGTATACTTCGAAGTCAGGTTAGCACGAATTTGATATCGTGCAAGCCCGCTGCCAAACGACGGGAATTGCGTGACATGGGAAATGAACGAATGAATCTTTCGCAGCGGGGGCAAGTCCGTTCCGCAAATCCGTCATTGATTTTTGATAAGGACGCCCAGCGACGTCAGAAGCGTGAGGCCGTTATCGGTGTTGCTGCGGCCGCATTCAATCGCCGTGGTTTTGCCAATACGTCGATGGACGATGTCGCCCGTGCGCTGGGTGTGACGAAACCGACCGTTTATCAGTACTTCTCCACCAAGCAGGACATTCTCTTCGAGTGTCACCACCGGGCCATGGATCATGGCGAGGCCGGGTTGAATCTGGCTGAGAACCATCACGGCAATGGTTGCGAGAAAGTCATCGTCTATCTGCGACGCTACATGCAGGGCATCTTCGGGGAATTCGGCACCTGCGCGGTGCTGACGGATGTCGATTCCCTGACTGAGAAACAGCGTGACGCTGTCGTCGCCCGCCGTTCGGAGATCAGCGAGGCAACGCGGGCCCTGATCGAGAAGGGTATTGGCGACGGAAGCATCGAACCGTCAAACTCCAAACTCGCCACCCTGTTCATTCTCGGTGCCGTCAACTGGATCCCGCTCTGGTATCGTGAATATGGCCCCCACACTCCGGATGAAATCGTGGAGGAATTTGCACGCTTGTTGAAGCGTAGTCTTGTCGCAGCACCAGCTTTGGACTGAACCAAAAGAATCGACAACAATTATGGGAACGGTTTTCGGGTTTCTGTCTTTCTTGGCCAGGGCCTGACCGTCCTGATTCGGCCCGCGATCGCGACGCTGGCAAAGCACTTCCCGGTTTCAGCAAGCCGGGATAGTCGCCAGTGATGGCGATGGGTGGATTGCAGCCTGACGGCTTCCGGCTGAATAAACCAGGAAAACTCCAGCGGCGTCCATCATCGGCGCAGTCTTGAGGTGGCGTACAACCGCTGCATGGTGGGGTCAGTGGAACGTGGCGTGTCAACAGGACAGCATCCGGGTCCCGGCCTGCGAAGGTTTGGGGCGCGTCGTCAGATGGGCGATGATGCTCTCGCGCACACCGACCAAGTGGGTGCGCATTGTTTCGCGCGTCAACTCCGCAGGCCCGTTCTCGAGCCCATCAAGAATTGCAAGATGCTCGTGACAGCTGTCGAGTGCTCTCTCCGGCAAGCTCTGAATATCGAAGACGACCGTGCGTCTGCGCAATGCAGAAATGATATCAGATAGGTGCTGATTGCCCGTCGCCCGCGCGATCGCCTGATGCAGCATGTCGTCGATGACCCGCGACGAGTCCCTCGTGACCCCCCGTCCTGATTCCGCTGCTTCGATGAGTGCGCGGATGCGATCCCGTAACATGACGATCTGCGCAAGCTCCATGCGGCCCGTGGCGCGGGCGGAAGCCTCCGGCTCCAGAATCAGCCGTACCTCCAGGGAATCGATGAAATCCTCGATCCGACGCTCCCTGATGCAATAGCCGCGATTGTTGCCGAGCCTCGCCAGCAGCCCGTCATTCTCCAGCAGCAGAAACGCTTCCCGGATCGGCGTTCGTGACATGTCCAGGCGGGACGCGATGTCACGTTCGCTCAGACAGGTCCCCGGCGGCAGGGTGTCGTCGAGAATCATGCGCAAGAGTGCGTCATAGGCCCTTGCGGACAAGCGATCCGTGAAATCGTCATGCATGTACCAACTCCCTGTTGAGTATCATTCCGTTGGCGTAATGCCCCGTTTGCCGGATGGAATGACGCACAAAAGAAATGATCTGGAAGGCGCGTCGATCATCGACACCCCGAAAAGCGCTCCAGTTTCCTCAAAATAATTCAGTCCGGCTCAGATGCCTGCCCAAAAAGGGTGCAGCAGGCGAAACAATTGCACATCAGTGACTGTTCGATTGGCATTTGTTTGGTTGACGCATGGTATACCACGCCGCTAGCCTTCTTCAAGGCAGGGACCAGAGGAAAGTCGGAAAAGCCACGATGTTCCATGCCGGTCGGGCCGCAGATCTGGTCGCCTCCGCTATCGGCGCACTGTTTGCGGCAGACGGCGATTTGCCAGGGTCAGGATAAGAGGGAAACGGTCATGAAACACACCAATGCGCTCACGATACTCGCTGCTGCGGGCTTGATGTCAGCCACAATCGGCACCGCCAGTGCCCAGACACAGTGGGATATGGCGATCGTCTGGCCGGAGGGGAACTTCCACACCCAGAATCATTATCGCTTTGCCGAAGCAGTCAGAGAAGCCACCGACGGGGAAGTCGTTATCAACCTGCATCCAGGCGGTGCGCTTGGTCTCGCGGGTCCCGAACTGCTCGCAGCGGTTCGTGATCAGATCGTCCCGATCGCGGATATCCTGCTGAATCAGCAAGTTGGCGAGGAGCCGATCTTCGGCATGGAATCGCTGCCTTATCTGGCGCCTTCATTCGACGACCTGGAGCTTCTCCAGAGCGAGGCGCGGGCTCATTACGACGAGGTCGCCGCACGCAACAATCAGAAGATCCTCTATATGGTGCCCTGGCCCGGCCAGGCCGTCTACACGCGTGAGCAGGTCTCAACCCTCGATGATCTGAGCGGTGTGCAGATCCGCGTCGTCGATGCCATGGGCGCGCGCTTCTTCGAGGCGCTCGGCGCCTCGCCGATCCAGTTGCCATGGGGCGAGGTTGTGCCCTCACTGGCTACCGGCGCGATCGATGGTGTGACCACATCTTCGAGTTCGGGCGTCGATGGCAGTTTCTGGGAGTTCCTGGATTACATGAACCGCTTCAACTGGCAGGGCTCGGCGATCATGGTCAACGTCAACCTCGATGCCTGGAACGACCTGTCGGTGGAAAATCAGGAGGCGATCGAAAATCTCGCAAATGAGATGGAGGAAGAATTCTGGGACGTAGCGCGGGCAGAGGACGAGGAAAAACTGGCTATTCTGGCCGATAACGGGATCATCATCACCACGCCCAGCGACGAACTCGCGGCAGCCCTGCTCGAGATCAGCGAGCCCATGTGGCAAGAGTTCATGGACAATGTCCCGGAATCGCGCGCCATCATCGAAGCGTACTTCGAAGCCCGCTGACGCGCCGGCGACAAGACATGATGCGCCGGTGCGATTCCTGCACCGGCGCCATCCTTCACGAACATGCCCTCGGCGCTGGTTCGATATCACCAATGGAAAGTGGCTCACGTGCTCCGATCGATCCTCGACCTCGTTGATCTTTGTGCGCTCTGGTTGGCGAGGATCGCCGCCCTGTTCATGGCGGCGATCGCATTTCTCATGCTCAGCGAAATCTTCGCCCGCTTCCTCTTCAACCACAGTCTCGGTGTCACTTGGGAACTTGCGACGTATGCGATGGCTGCCGTTATCAGCCTGGCGGCCGCAGATACCTTGCGCAATGCGGGCCATGTCCGGGTTGCGCTGTTGCTCGAGACCCTGCCGAAACGCCTTGCGCGGCTGATCGACATTCTCGCAACGATCCTTGCTCTCCTGATCATCGGCTTTCTGCTGATGGCATTTGCGGATTTCGTCTGGAACATGTTTCAGCGCGGGACGCGATCCTTCGAGCCGTCTCGCATCATGCTCTGGATTCCGCAGTCCTTTGCTCTTTTCGGGATCGTGATGCTCTTCCTCCAACTCCTTGCGCGACTCGTGCGACTGACCGTCATGGGAGATGCCGATCTGCCCAGCGAGCATGAAGAGGTGTCGCGATGACCCCGGTGATTACAGCGGTTCTGCTGCTGCTCGCAGGCTTCCTTGCGCTTGGGGTCTGGGTCAGTTTCTCGCTCTTCGCGGTCGGGATCGGCGCTTTGACGATCTTTCGCGACATGCCGGTTGGCCGTGTCCTGTCACAGAGCTTCTGGAATTCGACAACCGGCACGGAGTTGCTGGCGCTGCCGCTCTTCATCCTGATGGCGGAAATCCTGTTCCGGACCAAACTGGCGGAAAAACTGTTCGCCGGGCTTGCGCCGTGGACCGCGAGCCTGCCGGGGGGGATGGCGCATGTAAACGTCCTGGGGTGCTCACTCTTTGCTGCGGTTTCCGGATCGTCAGCGGCGACCACCGTGACTGTCGGGCGAATCACCCTGAAGGAACTGCTCGCGCGCGGTTATGACAAGCGTCTGCTGATGGGCTCGCTGGCCGGTGCGGGCACGCTCGGCTTCCTGATCCCGCCGAGTGTGATCATGATCATCTACGGGGTTCTGGCCGAGCAGTCGATCCTGCGGCTGTTTCTCGCCGGCCTTGTGCCGGGTGTCGCGCTGGCATTGTGCTACATGATCTATATCGGGGTCTGGAGCAAATTGCGGGCGGATCTCGTACCCGTGGAGACGCGCGTTTTCACGTGGCGGGATCGGATCGCCGGCTTGCTGGAACTCCTTCCGGTATTCCTTTTGATCACTTTTGTCCTGGGATCGATGTATGGTGGCATTGCCAGTCCCACGGAAGGTGCGGCCATTGGTGTTCTGGGCGCGATTATCGTGAGCATCGCACAACGTACCTTCAGTCCCGCAACGCTGTGGGAAGCGCTGATGGCATCGGTGCGGACCACCAGCATGATCGGGCTGATCATCGCGGGCGCCGTGTTCCTGTCGGTTGCGATGGGTTATCTTGGCATCCCGCGTTTCGTCGCATCGACGGTGGCCGGGATGGATCTCTCCCCCCTCATGCTGATCCTGATGCTGCTTCTGATCTACGTGCTGCTGGGTTGTGTGCTGGAGGGCCTGTCGATCATCGTGATGACGCTGCCGATCACGCTGCCGCTGATCGTCGCAGCGGGTTTCGATCCGATCTGGTTCGGAGTGTTCCTCATTCTGGTGGTGGAGCTTGCGCAGATTACGCCTCCGGTGGGCTTCAACCTGTTCGTCATCCAGAGCATTACCGGTGAGAAACTGAGCAGGATCGCCTATGCCACGGTCCCTTTCTTCCTGATCACTCTGGCCTTCACGATCTTTATCATCTTCGTCCCGCAACTGGCGCTGTTCCTGCCAGAGAATGTATCGTTGCGGCGTTAGAGCGCCCAGCCTGACTCCGTCAGGTCGGAGCGCGATCTAAGGTCGACGATCCACAAGGCTCCGGAATGCGCATCCAATGCTGTCATCGTGGCTGCCGCGTTGCGCGCTGCCAGCTGAAGCGCCGCCTCTGGGCTCTCTCGCATCCGCAGCATGTATGCCAGCGTTGCGCCGAAAGTATCTCCGGCGCCGAGTGTGCTGCTTTGATACGCCGGCCTGCGCCGTTCGAATGCCGGTTGGTAGAAGATTCCGGTATCACCAGTCAGCCAGGCTCCATGTTCCCCGTCCGTGATACAGACGAAACCCTGGCATCTCCGACCGAGGCCCCTGCAGATATCCATTATGGGCAAGCCGGAACAAGGCAGATCCATCTGTTGCGCAAGCTGTCGTGCCTCGTTCTTGTTGACCACGAGAAGATCACATTCTGCGATGATGAGCTCACATTGTGCAAAGTCTGCGATGATCTGGCCCATACCGGGGTTGAACGCCACGAATCCGAATGCGCGGGCCGCATCCGAAAGGCGCTTTGCGATTGCCCGGTAGGCGGCTTGCGGCGCCGCGGTCACATAAAGCAGATCGGCAGATTTGATCGAGATGGAATCGGCGCGCAGCCTCAGGTTTGCGCCGCGCGCAGCCATGACCGAAGCGTCGCCCGACCGAGGAATGGTGACGACGGCTTTGCCGGTTGGTGTATCATCGACCACTTCAACATTGGTTGTGGAGACATTGCTCTGCGTCAATGTCCGCAAGATGAACTCCCCGGCCTCATCCCGCCCGATCGCGCAGTGGATGCCGACCTGCGCACCGAGTCTCTTTAAGACCGTTGCCGCATTCATCGCGCCGCCTCCGGCGGCCAGCTCGATATGCCTGGCCTCCTGTTTCTGCCCAGGCAGGGGCTGCACTTCAGCCTCGATCGCTACAAGGACGTCAAGCGTGACGCCACCCAGACAAAGCACTTTCAGCATGAGCGTCTGACCTCGTAGCCGTGCAGTGCGGCGCCCAGAACGCCTGCTGAATCGCCTAATATATTGCGGCTTACCTGGGTTTTGACATGATCTCCCATGATATTGTCCAGTACACGTCGTGTTCCTTCCGCGTAGATCTCGTCGATATTTGAAAGCCCACCCCCGAGCACGATGATATCCGGGTCAAATATCGTGATCAGATTCGCTGTTGCGAGACCGAATGCCTCCATGAAGCCATCCAAAACCCGCGCGGCATGCGGATCACCGCACTTGCGCGCATTCAGGATTTCTGGAACGGTGATTTTTCTCCCGGAGATTGCATGATAGGACTGCTCGATGGCCGTACCGCTCAAATATCGCTCCACGCATCCATGGCGCCCGCAATAGCAGGCATGGCCTCCATGGTAGAGCATAGAATGCCCCCATTCCCCGGCAATCCCGTTACACCCTTCCCAGATGTCTCCGCCGACGACGAGGCCTCCGCCGCAGCCGGTGCCGAGTACCATGCCGAATACGAAGTGCCCGGATCGACCTGCTCCCAGCCGCGCTTCGGCAAGCGCAAAACTGTTCGCGTCATTCGTCAGCGCCAGCGGCATACCGATTTCGTCTTGCAGATCGCGCAGAAGATTTTTCCCATTCATGCATTCGATATTGCAAAATCGCAGTCTTCCATTGTCGTGATCGATGGTGCCCGGCGTGCAGATGCCCAGAGAATAGGGGGTATCTTCAATATTAGCCGCGATAGACATATGAATGCCAGCAATTTGCTTGATTATATTTTCGTATCCCGAATCATGCATTGTTCTACGCCGAAGTCGAAAAATCTCACGCCCTTTGTTATCCAGGGCGACACCTTCGATCTTTGTGCCACCCACATCTATTCCGATCATGTGCATTGAGCTTCTCCAGAATTGATCAACATTCGATGGGAAATAAAATGAATTCGGAATTCTGCAGCATCCCTTCAACCCAAGCTCTGATAGCGTTTGACGCGGTCGCCCGGCATCGCAGTTTTCGACGCGCGGCTGAAGAACTCTGCATTACCGACAGTGCGATCAGTCATCGAATAAGGGAGCTGGAGCGAAATCTTGGAACATTGTTGTTCGAGCGTACGACGCGCAGTGCGCGTCTGACAATGGACGGGGATGTGCTTCTCAAGAGCATCGTTCCGGCTCTGGTGGCGCTGCAGAGCGCCACCAGTAGCTTCAAGGATCGACATACGCATGTGCGCCTGTCGATCCTTCCTTCTTTTGCCCGTTTCTGGCTGCTCCCTCGGCTCGCCGACTTGCAGCATGCTCTGCCCGACATCACGCTGGACATCGATACGACCTTGCGGCAAGTGCAGCTCGACCAGAATGAAGCCGATCTCGCCATCCGGTTCTGCCGCGATCCGGGCAGTGAGGGGCTGGCCGTCACCAAGATCATGGATGATGCGTGGATTCCCGTGGCAACGCCGACATATGCGGCCTCCCTCGGGGAGGGCGGCCTGCAGCAACGTCTCCGGCGCGCGACGCTCGTCGAGCACCAGCGCCAACCCTGGGCGCCGTGGTTCGAGCTGGCGAAGCTTGAGCCGCCGGGGACCGGCAAGCTGCTTCTGCTCTCCGATACGGCGATGATGGTGGATGCTGCTCTGCAGGGTGTCGGCGTCGCTCTCGTGCGACGTTCGCTCGTCGATCGATTGATTCGCCGCGGAGAACTGGAAGTATTGTTCGACATTGGACTCGAATCCGATTCTTCTTATTTCCTCATCTTTAGAAAGCATTCGCTGAGCAGGAGGCCCATTGCGGAGGTATACGGATGGCTTATTGATTCAATTCAGAATGACAAGGCAAATCCCTAGTAGAACAATACCGATTGCCATGGTCTTTTGAGGTATGTTATTTTCACGAAGCAGAATGGCGCTGAGCCCGAATACCATGATGAGATTTGTTCGTCTCAGGATGGAGATGACGGATATAAGCGCTCCCTCTGAGTTGACGGACCAGAGATAAACGAATTCGGCTGTAACATAAGCAATTGCCAAGGCAGTGATTGACCAATTTTCGGACATCAGGCCCTTGAGTGTGATGCGTTTTATTATAAAAGGCAGAATTATAGCTGCGAGCGCTGCACGTTGAAGTGCAGAATATGCCTGAACCGATGCAAGATCTAGATTGAGATTCACCAATATATGCTTATCATACAACGCATTTGCCGAGGACATGAGCGTTGCGGCGAGCATGCAGAATACCCAAAGATTGCTCTGGACATGAATACCCTCTTTTTTTCCGATGAGCGAAAAATAGTAATACGCCGCGACAGCCAGCAATATGCCGGTCCATTGCATCGGGGAGAGCAGTTCACCGAGGAAAACATAGGCGCCGATTGCTGTCCAAACCGGCCCCGATGCGCGGACGGCGGCTGAAATCGACAAGGGAAGAGCCTTGACGGAATAGTATGACAGCACCCAGGTGACGACCATCATCAGCGACTTCGGAAGAACGGCGAGATGCTCACTCAGGGACAAGCCCTCCGGCGCAAGGCCGACGGGGCGCAGGGCGTGAACGGCGTTGTCCGGGGCCAGTATGAAGGGAAGCCAGACAAGCGCACCGATCAGCGACGACAAGAAAACGACTTCCAGGACACCGTTCTTGCGAAGGGCGATCTTGGTCAGGAAATCGTAGATTCCGAGAATGATTCCGGCGCCGAGGCCGAGTATGATCCAGGTCATATCGTTTCTACACGGCCAGAAAGCCGCCATTCACATTCAGAATTACAATATTAAAATTTTTCATATTTTAAAAAGTTTTGATTTTTGATTCAATTACTTTTTTGATGTGGTATTTACGATTTTTCATTGTTTGTCCTTTTCTTATTTACTGCAATTTCAACGACAATGACCAGAAAAACCCGATCGCGGCAAACGAGAAATTTTTGATGATTGTGCAGTCTGATTCATCAATCGTGTCCCGCGCCGGCTTCGATGGGCGGAGCCCGCGCTCTTGGTCCCACCGGACGGGGGCGGTACGCAGCTTCCGCGCGACGCAGGAGGAAGCGGCATTTCCTCCACAGCGATCCACAGGCGCGCAGGCGCATTTCAAGGTGCGATCGCACGCCGCGCGGACTAAACCCGCAGGCGCTCCGATTTGATGTAAGATCGACCCATGCGTTATCCGCCCGCGATTCTCGACGAGATCCGTGCCCGGCTTCCCGTTTCGGAAGTCGTGCGCAAGCGCGTGCAGATGAAGAAGGCCGGACGCGAATGGAAGGGGCTCTCGCCGTTCAACCAGGAGAAGTCGCCCTCGTTCTACGTCAACGACCAGAAGGGCTTCTATCACTGTTTCTCGTCTGGCAAGCACGGCGACATCTTCGATTTCCTGATGGAGACCGAGGGGCTGAGCTTCCCCGAGACGGTCGAGCGGCTC
The DNA here is from genome assembly GCF_035311605.1 of Saliniramus sp. Classification (NCBI taxonomy): domain Bacteria; kingdom Pseudomonadati; phylum Pseudomonadota; class Alphaproteobacteria; order Hyphomicrobiales; family Salinarimonadaceae; genus Saliniramus; species Saliniramus sp. The sequence continues at coordinate 16,486 of NZ_DATGCW010000033.1, read as the reverse complement.
GCCGGTGAGGCGGGTGTGAGCCTGCCCAGGCCCACGGCGGAAAATGTCGAGGCGGAAAAGCGCCGCGCGGGCCTGCACGAGGTGATGGAACTCGCCGCCGCCTTCTTCGAGAAGGAATATGCCGGACGGCGCGGCACCAATGCGCGCGAATATGTTGCCCGGCGCGGCATGCCGCTGGCGCTGCAGAATCGCTTTCGCATCGGCTACGCTCCGGCGGAGCGCTATGCCTTGCGCGATCATCTCGCCGACAAGGGCGTGCCCGGCGAGGCCATGATCGAGGCGGGGCTGCTGGTCTCCGGCGAGGACATCGCCGTGCCCTTCGACCGGTTTCGCGACCGACTGATCTTCCCGATCTGCGATTCGCGCGGACGCGTCGTCGCCTTCGGCGGGCGCGCGCTCTCGGCCGACGTGCCGGCAAAATATCTGAACTCCCCCGATACCCCGCTCTTTCACAAGGGCACGATGCTCTACAACGCCCATCAGGCGCGCAAGGCGGCGCACGACAAGGGCGTCGTCGTCGCCGTCGAGGGTTACATGGACGTCATCGCCATGGCGGGGATGGGCTTCGACAACGCGGTCGCGCCGCTCGGCACCGCGCTGACGGAAGAGCAACTCGCCGTCCTGTGGCGTATGGCGGACGAGCCGATCCTGTGCTTCGACGGCGACAAGGCCGGGCGCCGGGCGGCCTTCCGTGCGCTCGACGTGGCGCTCGCGCGGCTGCCGGTGGGCAAGTCGCTGCGCATGGCGATGCTGCCGGCGGGACAGGATCCCGATGATCTCGCCCGTGAGGGCGGCGCCGGTGCGATGGAGCGGGTGCTCGAAGCCGCGCTGCCCCTGATCGACGTGCTCTGGGCGCGCGAGACCGAGGCCGGGCCGCTGGAAACGCCGGAGCAGCGGGCCGCCTTCGAGCGGCGCCTGCACCAGGCTCTGCGGGTGATCAGCGACGAGACCCTGCAACGGCATTACCGGGATGCGATCAATGAACGGCTGGCGCAGCAGTTTCGCGGGGCGGGCCGGCGCAGCGGCGGTTATGGGCGCGGGGGCGGACGCCAGGGCGGGGCTGGCGGCGGCTATCCGCGTGGGCCGCGCGCAGGCTGGCAGCAGGAGACACCGGGGATGCGCCTGCCGCAGGGCTACCGTCCGAGCCCGGCGCTGCTGCGTTCCGGATTGTTCGCCCGCCCCGATCCCGATATCCCGGCTGCGGCGGCGCCGCGTGAAGCGACCATCGTGGCTGCCTTCGTGGCGCATCCGCATCTTCTGGAGGATCACGCCGAGACGCTGGCGGCGCTCGAACTGGTCAGCCCCGAGGCGCGGCGGCTGTGCGGATTCCTGCTCGATTATATCGCCGAGGACAATACTGCCGAGGCGGAATATGTCGCGCTCTCGCTGCGGCGCGCCGGTCTCGGCGACACGTATGAATCCCTGCATGCCCGGATGGTGCCCAGCCTGCGCTGGATTCTCGACCCGCATGCTGACGGATTGCGGGTCGAGGATGCATTGAGGCAGGCCATCATCTTGCATCGGCGCGCACACACGCTACATACGGAACTGAAGGCGGCTGCCCGCGCACTGGCCGAGGATGACAGTGAAGCCAATCTGGCCTGGATGCGTGACGTTCAGGTTCAATTGTCGTCGCTCGAGGGCGCGGAAGCCGATCGGGAAGATTGAATCGTAACGGCTGTTGCGAGGTGGAGGCGATCGTCGACGCGAACCGGTTTCTGAAAAGGGCTGTGGGGGTCCGGACGGCGGCGGATAAATGTGTCCGGCGCCGATTTTTCCGTTGGTCCGGCTTCCCGTCGCGGGGTGGATTCGCTAAGCGGGTGCGATGCTTAACGCTTCGACAAGCCGATTGGTGTTTCATGTCCGGTGATTCGCGGCGTGCCCGAGCGAGGGGCGTTCCGGGTTCATTGAGCATTACCGCCGAAACGCCAGGCCCGGGGCACGGGGCTGGAGTGTGGGGGCGCGTTGCCGGAACGTCGATTCCGGCCGAGATCTGTGGGAATTCTTGAATGGCGACCAAGGCAACTGAGACCACTGAAGCGGCGCCCGAGCAACAATCGGATGGCCCGCTGCTCGATCTGACCGATGCCGCGGTCAAGAAGATGATCAAGACCGCGCGCAAACGCGGTTACGTCACCTATGACGAGCTCAATGACGTCCTGCCCTCGGAGGAGTTCTCTTCCGAGCAGATCGAGGATGTGCTCGGGCAGCTCAGCGAGCTCGGCATCAATGTCGTCGAGGCAGAGGAAGTCGAGGAGGCGCAGGCGGAAGGCGAAGCCGGCGAGGAGGAAGCCGAAGGTACCGATCTCGTCGCGGCGTCGACCAGCCGTGCCGTTGCCGCCAAGCCCGAGACCACGAAGGAACCGACGGACCGGACCGACGACCCTGTGCGCATGTATCTGCGTGAGATGGGCTCGGTCGAACTGCTGTCGCGCGAGGGCGAAATCGCCATCGCCAAGCGCATCGAGGCCGGTCGCGAGGCGATGATCGCGGGGCTCTGCGAGAGCCCGCTGACCTTCCAGGCCATCATCATCTGGCGCGATGAGCTTGTCGAGGGCCGCGTGCTCCTGCGCGACATCATTGATCTTGAAGCCACCTATGCCGACCCGGAGGGCAAGGGCGCCCCCGGCAAGGACGAGGAGGAAACGGGCGGGGGTGCGGCGGTCAGCGGTGTCGTAAACGGTGCCGCCGGCGCAGCTTCCGGCGAGGGTGCGTCGGCGAAACCGGTCGGCGATCAGCCTCAGGCCGGTTCGGCTCCGGAGGCCGAGGCGGAAGGCGATGCCGATGGCGACGCCGATGACGACGATATGGACAACAATGTCTCACTCTCCGCCATGGAGTCGGAGCTGAAGCCGCGCGTACTCGAAACCTTCGACCGGATCGCGGACAACTACAAGAAACTTCGCCGCCTGCAGGTCGAGCATGTCGAGCAGCGCATGCAGAATTCGCAGCTGACACCTTCCCAGGAGCGCAAGTACAAAAAGCTCAAGGAAGAGATCGTCACCGACGTGAAGTCGCTCTCGCTGAACCAGAACCGCATCGATGCGCTGGTCGAGCAACTCTACGACATCAACAAGCGCCTGCTCTCGCATGAGGGCCGGTTGATGCGCTATGCCGAGAGCTTCGGTGTCGGGCGCGAGGATTTCCTGCGCAATTATCAGGGCTACGAGCTCGATCCGAAATGGCTGTTGCGCGTCTCCAAGCTGGGCGGCAAGGGCTGGAAGAACTTCGTCGCCGACGGCAAAGACCAGATCCACGACCTGCGCGACCAGATCCATACGCTCGCCTCCGAAACCGGGCTCGAGATCTCGGAATTCCGCAAGATCGTGCACATGGTGCAAAAGGGCGAGCGCGAGGCGCGCCAGGCCAAGAAGGAGATGATCGAGGCCAATCTGCGCCTCGTGATCTCGATCGCCAAGAAATATACGAATCGCGGCCTGCAATTCCTGGATCTGATTCAGGAAGGCAATATCGGCCTGATGAAGGCGGTCGACAAATTCGAGTATCGTCGCGGTTACAAGTTCTCGACCTACGCCACCTGGTGGATCCGGCAGGCGATCACCCGCTCGATCGCCGATCAGGCCCGCACCATCCGCATCCCGGTCCACATGATCGAGACGATCAACAAGATCGTGCGCACCTCGCGCCAGATGCTGCACGAGATCGGGCGCGAGCCGACGCCGGAGGAACTGGCCGAGAAGCTCGCCATGCCGCTGGAGAAAGTGCGCAAGGTGCTCAAGATCGCCAAGGAGCCGATCTCGCTGGAGACGCCGATCGGCGACGAGGAAGATTCGCATCTGGGCGATTTCATTGAGGACAAGAACGCGGTCCTGCCGATCGATTCCGCCATCCAGTCGAATCTGCGCGAGACCACGACCCGGGTGCTCGCCTCGCTCACGCCTCGCGAGGAGCGTGTGCTGCGCATGCGTTTCGGCATCGGCATGAACACCGATCACACGCTTGAGGAAGTTGGCCAGCAATTCTCGGTGACCCGCGAGCGTATCCGCCAGATCGAGGCGAAGGCCCTGCGCAAGCTCAAGCACCCGTCGCGCTCGCGCAAGCTGCGCAGCTTCCTCGACAACTGATCCGGGGGAGGGCGCGGCGATGGCGGCTGCATCCGGGAATGAAGCGAACGAACCGCGCGGCGAACTCACGGTGCGCACCATCGCCATGCCCGCCGATACCAACGCCAATGGCGATATCTTCGGCGGCTGGGTGCTTTCCCAGATGGACCAGGCGGGTGGCATAGCCGGTGTCGAGCGCGCACGCGGGCGTGTCGTCACCATCGCCGTCGAGGCGATGACCTTCATCCGCCCGGTGCGGGTCGGGGATGTGTTGTGCGTCTATACCGAGATCGAATCGGTGGGGCGGACCTCGATGAAGATCCATATCGAGGCCTGGGCAAGGCGCTTCCAGAGCGATACGCGCGAGAAGGTGACGGATGCCAGCTTCACCTTCGTCGCCATTGACGATGCGGGGCGCCCGCGCCCGATCCCTGCGGCGGGCTGAAGCGCTCCCTCACCCGCGATCACCCGGCGGATCTTCGTATGTATATGGCAGCAGTCGCTCGAAGGTATCGCGCATGAGCGCGTAGCATTCGCACGAGGTCTGCTGCAATCCGTTCACATCGGTGCATTCGATCACGCCGCGACGATATCGGATCAAGCCCCGCGCCTGCAAGCTGCGGGCTGCGGCTGTCACCGTCGTGCGCTGGACACCGAGCATTTCGGCCAAAGCCTCCTGGGTCAGCGGGACCGTATTACTCTCGGTTCGGTCGCGGCAGATCAGCAGCCAGCGGCACAGACGTTGCTCGACCGAATGCAGCGTGTTGCAGGCAAGCGTCTGCAAGACCTGCGAGATCAGGGCCTCACCATAACGCGTCTTGATGTCGTTGAGGCTGGGTGTCTTGGGCAGGATCTCGTTCAAGAGCGCTGCGCGCATGCGCAGGGCGCGCCCGGCGATCTGCACGACCACACGGCTGAGCGAGACGCCGGAGCCGAGTCCGGTGACGAGGCCGACGGCGCCTTCGCGCCCGATCGTGCAGGTTTCGACGAACTGGCCTGGTTGCACCATCGTCAGAAGCGAGATGACGCCGCTTTGCGGGAAATACACGTAATCAATCGCCTGCCCGACATCGAGCAGGACTTCGCCGGGAAGCAAGGTCACAGGTTCGAGGAAAGGTTGTAATGTGGCGCGATCTTGCGGATCGGCTGCAATCAGTAATCTGTTCTGGTCATTTCCAAGTTCGAATATACGCGTGCGCTCGGGACCGGACGTTTCGCTGGTTGCCGAGATGCTCCGAGATACCTTTGTACTTTCCCGTCTGTTCGACATGCCAGCCGCCCCTCCCGGGCACCCTTCACTTCATGAGATTGTATTTTGTGTCCGCTTACGCACAGACTTGTCCATACAATTCTCACTAGTGATCGAAAATGTCAATGATTGTTCAGACCAATGAACCAATTCTGCGCCGGAATTGGCTGACCATTCCGGATATTGGAACGATCTTCCGGATCGCTACGGGGATTGCATATTTGATATGCAACTTTTCGGCGATATCGATAAAAATCTCGTTGAAGGCTGAAAGCCTCTTTACAGAAGAGGTGCGATCAGGATCGAAAACAGACATCTCCTGTCTGTACCAATCGCTATTTGAGGTAGATAAAATGAAGGTGAAAATGATTCTTAAGATTGTATTTTGTTTATCGAATTTACTAAAAATTGTATTATTTCGACGATGTTTTTCCCTGCCGTGCGTAATTCCCAATGCCGATATCGCCTTTCCGTGAAGCCGGATCATGCGCCGCTGGCGCATCCCTGTACCCGCCCTGATGCAGTAGCGGCGACCGGGAGCCATCACGCTCGGATCAACTGCGATAGAGCAGCGAGCGGCCCTGATGGAACAGGTGAAGCCGGTCCGGATCCGCCTTGAGGCTGACGGCCCTGCCGCGCATGTCTGAATGAATGCCTGGCAGTTTGGCCAGAACCTGCGCACCTGCGGCATCACGCGCGAAATAGAGCACGGTGAGTTCGCCGAGCGCCTCGGTAATCTGGACCTTGCCACGATAGAGATAATCCGCGTCATCGCTCGCGACGAGATCTTCCGGGCGTACGCCGAGATTGATCGGAAGGTTCCGATCCGCCTCCGTGGTCGGAATGGCAACGCGCGCCGTTCCGCCGCCCTCCAGCGCGACGTGCGTCTGCGCGCCCGTTTCGGTAATGCGTCCGGGCAGGAGGTTCATGGCGGGTGAGCCGATGAATTGCGCCACGAATTCGTTCTCCGGCTTCGTATAGAGATCCATCGGCGAGCCGACCTGGGCGATGCCGCCATTGGCCAGCACCACGATGCGGCTCGCGAGCGTCATCGCTTCGACCTGATCATGCGTGACGTAGATCATGGTGGAATCGGGCATCGATTCCTTCAATTGCGCGATCTCGATCCGCGTCGCCACGCGCAGGGCGGCGTCGAGATTGGAGAGCGGTTCGTCGAAGAGGTAGACGCGTGGATCGCGCACGATGGCGCGTCCGATGGCGACGCGCTGGCGCTGCCCGCCGGAGAGCTCCTTGGGCAGCCGGTCGAGCAGGGGTTCGAGCTGCAGGATCCGGGCGGCACGCGCGACGGCAGCGTTGATCTCCGTGCCGGTCTTCTTCGCGATCCTGAGTGCGAAGGCCATGTTGTCGCGCACCGTCATGTGCGGATAGAGCGCATAGGACTGGAACACCATGGCGATGCCGCGCTGGGAGGGATGCACATCGTTCATGACCATGCCGTCAATCTCGAGCGTGCCGCCGGTGATCTGTTCGAGGCCGGCAATCATGCGCAGCAGCGTGGACTTGCCGCAGCCGGACGGCCCCACGAAGACGACGAGTTCGCCCGGCCGAATCCCGAGATTGATGTTGGCGAGAACCTTGACGTCGCCATAGGCTTTCTCGACCCCGGTCAGTTTCAACTCGGCCATCGTCCCATGCTCCCCGTTCTCGTTTCGGCACAACCCGTTTCTATTTCACCGAACCCGCCAGCAGCCCTCGCACGAGGTATCGCTGCAGCGTGAAGAAGACGAGCAGCGGCACGCCGATGGAAACAAAGGCAGCCGTTGCGAGAATTCCCCAATCACCACCACGCGAGCCGAGCAGGTCATCGGCGATCTTCACGGTCATGACCTGAAAATCGGGCCCCGACGGCAGGAATACCTTGGCGACGAGCAGGTCGTTCCAGGTCCACAGGAACTGGAAGATCGCGAAGGAGGCGAGCGCCGGGAAGGACAGCGGCAGGACGATCCTGGTGAAGACCTGGAAATCCGTGGCCCCATCCACCCGCGCGCTCTCGATAATGTCGCGCGGCAGGCCGGCCATGTAATTGCGCAGCAGATAGATTGCCAGCGGCATGCCGAACCCGGTATGCGCGAGCCATATCCCCATGAAACTCTGCCCGATCCCGATACTGGTATGCAGACGCAACAGCGGCACGAGGGCGAGCTGTAACGGCACCACGAGCAGGCCGACGATCCCCGCGATCAGCAGCGCGCGGCCCGGAAACCGCATCCAGGCGAGCGCATAGGCGGCGAAGGCGGCAATCAGGATCGGGATGATCGTCGCCGGAATGGTGACGGTGAGCGTGTTGATGAACGCCTTGCCCATCCCGTCGGCGTTCAGCACGGTCCAGTAATTCCGCAGCGTGAATTGCGGTGGTATCCGCGCCTCGAAATAGATGGTCGGCCCGCGCCGCTCGAAGGCTTCCGGCGCATTCACGCGGAATGTTCCGTCGCGCGCCACGGTGAGGGTCCCGCCTCGACGCAAATCCGCCTCGGCTCCCGCCGGAAATTCCGCCGGTGCAGCGCCGCGTATGCCGAAATTCACCACCTCGCCCCGACCGTCAGGGAAGCGCGCGGCATTGGCGGGATCGTGGAAGACGTTCCCCGTGATGATGAAGCGCCCACTTTCCTCGCGCTGGTCCCGCGGATTGACACGGCTGCGGAAGGTCAGCTCGACCGGCAGCGGCGCCACCCACCACCCCGATTGCGAAATCTGGTCGCGGTCACGGAAGGAGGAGATGAACAGCCCGATGGTGGGGATCAGCCACAGCATCACGAGCAGCATGACGGCGATGTTGACCGCCCATGTCAGGCGCGATTTCTTGCCGGCAATCGAATCCATGTTCCCGCCTCCTCACCGCACTTCGCGCCGGGCCTGAACGATGTTCCAGATCATCACCGGCAGGACGAGGACCATGATCACGAAGGCAACCGCCGTGGCCCGCCCGTCATCGCGGAACATGTAACTCATCATGTAACTGGGCAGGATTTCCGTGCCGAAATTGCCGCCCGTCATGGTGTAGACGATGTCGAAGACCTTGAGCACGAGGATGGTGATGGTCGTCCAGACCACGACAATGGTACCCATGATCTGCGGCACCTTGATCTTGAAGAAGACCTGCCACGGGCTCGCCCCGTCGATGATCGCGGCCTCGATCGTCTCTTCGGGTATGCCGCGCAGGGCGGCGGAGAGGATCACCATGGCAAAGCCCGTCTTGATCCAGATAAGGATCACCATCAGAAAGAAATTGTTCCACAACGGTATCTGGATCACATCGACGCTGCGTTCGGCGCCGAAGGCGAAACGGAAAGCGTTGATCAGGCCGATATCGGGATTGACGGCATAGACGAATTTCCAGATCAGCGAGGCGCCGACGAAAGAGATCGCCATCGGCATGAAGATCATGGATTTGGCGATATTGCCCCAGGTCAGCCGATCGGTGAGCTGCGCCGCGATCAGGCCGATGAAGGTGGCGGAGGCCGGCACCACGATGATCCAGAGCAGGTTGTTGAACACGCTGATGCGGAAATCGGCGGCGTTGAACAGCGCGACGTAATTGCCCAGGCCGATGAACGTCTCGCCCGAGCGATCGAACAGCGAGCGATGGAACGAACCGACCACCGGATAGACGAGATAAAGCCCGAGCACGAACAGGGCCGGGAACAGGAATATCCAGGGCCGGATCCGGTTCGCACGGTTGATGTTGCGCCCGGCATGCGGCCCGCGCGCGGGCAACAGAACCTTGTCGAGAAACAGGTTTGCGGCGTAGAAATAGCCCACACAGGCACTTACGCCGATGACGATCGTCAACAGGCCCTGCAGCATTGGTGTCATGGCGCTTCCCCCTGAAGGCGTCCTGCTTGGTTTTTCTCGTGCAGGCCGGATCAGCGGCGCGCGGATATCCGCCCGCCCGCCGCTTCGCCGCTGTCAGCGCATCGCGTCCCAGCGATCCTGGATTGCGCCGGCGACGTCCTCGGCATCGGCGCCGGTCGTGTAATCGACCATGCCCGTCCAGAAGGCGCCAGCCCCGATCTCGCCGGGCATCAGATCGGATGCGTCGAAGCGGAAGGTGGTCGCCTCGAGCAGGATCTCGCCCATGGCGCGCAAGGCATCGTCGCCGTAAGCTTCCGGATTCGCCGCGAGATAAGGGGTGAGGAAGCCCGATTGTGCCATCCAGATCTCATGCGCGATCGGCGTTTGCAGGAAGGACATCAGGCCGCGAGCCGCTTGCGAATCGTCGGCAATGGCAAACAGCGTGCCGGCCCCCATCACCGGGTTGCCGAGATCGCGATCCTCGAAGGCGGGAAAGTAGAAAAAATCCACGTCGAAGCCGTATTCAGTACCTTCGGGGAAGAAGGTCGGAATGAAGCTCGCCTGCTTGTGCATGTAGCATTCCGGCGGGAAGGTGAAGAGGCCTGCCGGACTGTCGCGGAAATCGGTCGTGGGTACGGCCTCGACACCACCGGCGACGAAGTCGTCATTGCGGGCGAACCAGCCATATTCCTCAATCGCTTCAACGACGCGCGCATCGTCGAAGGGGATGGCATTGTCCACCCAGCCGTCATAGATCTCTGGCGCATGCAGGCGCAGCATCAGATCCTCGACCCAGTCCGTCGCCGGCCAGCCGGTCGCGGCGCCGGCGCCGAGCCCGATGCACCAGGGTGTGCCGCCATCGGCGACAATCTGTTCGGTGAGGGCCTTGAGCTCCGCCATGGTTTCGGGCGTATCGTAGCCCGCCTCGAAGAACTGGTCCGGGCTGTACCAGACGAGGGACTTGACATCGACCTTGTAGAAGAAGCCGTAGAGCGCATCATCGCCGTCCGGCCCGGTGAAACTGCCCAGATCGACCCAGGATTCGCCGGCGGAATAGTTCTCGCGCACCCAATCCGCCGTATCTTCGCCGAGCGGCTCGAGGAAACCCTGGGCGGCCATGTCGGCGGCCAGCCCCGGCTGCGGGAAGACGGCGATGTTTGGCGCCGAGCCGGCCTGGGTGGAGATCACGATATCCTGCTCGAAACTGTCTGAGCCCGAATAGACGACCTCCGCGCCCGTCGCTGCGGCGAAATAGGCCAGAACGCTCTCCACGAGGCGCGCATCGCGACCCGTCCAGGGGCCGGCCACGGTCATGCGTTCGCCGGAAAAATCATGGGCTTCGGCGAATGCTTCGAAACTCGCCCAGTTCAGCCGTTCGTCCGCACCCGGGGCGAAGATCAGATTCTGGGCAGCGGCCCCGTCGGAGAAAGCAGCGCCACCGCCGATGATTGCTGCGAGCGCCACGCCGGCGCAAAGCTTGCGTTTCATTCACCAACCTCCCTGGTTCTCAGTCGGTTCCTTGGGAAGATCGGGCAACCCCCGCCACTCCCGATCAGGAAACAACTGCTTTTAGATTGTCCTTAGGCTCACCCATCGCGATACGCGTGTCAATGCGGCAATGCGTATTTACATATATTCGCATATCATGAGCCCTGTATTGAAGCGGTCGGCAGGCTTGGGTGATCGGACAAGCATGGCCGGTATCAGCAAGGCTCACGCATAGACCGTTTTGTGCCAAAGTATGCTGTATCGATTTTTGTGTGCGCTGCAAAATACTCTCGCATTTCCGGATTCACAAGCTTTGCAGAGCTCCTGGAATCTGATTTCCGTCCTCTTTAATGGGGGTGATTATTGTGCATTGCAGGACAATGAAAAATTTCTTCTAATCGCCGCATGGCGCTTGCGACCCGGCATCGGGCATGCACAATCTCATGGCGCAATGGCGTGATCACTGCCGCGTCGCGCCCGCTTTCCGCAGATCGCCTTTCCGGTCGGTCGCTTCCGCATCGCTTGCAATTCGGACAACCATGATTCTCGTATGTGGTGAAGCGTTGGTCGATCTTCTCGTCGATCCGCAAGGCGCGGAGCTCGCGGCGCAACCGGTGCCGGGCGGATCGGCTTTCAACTGTGCCGTGGGCCTCGCGCGCCTTGCCGCCGAGAACGGTATCGCGGCGGGCTATCTCGGCGGTCTCTCCGCAGACGTGTTCGGTCGGTGGTTGCGCGCGCGCCTGCATGCGGAAGGCGTGTTGCCGGCATCGGCGACCGAGAGCGTCCATCCCACGCGTATCGTCGCCGTTTCACGTGATGCCACCGGCGAGCCGGCTTACGGGTTCTACGGCGACCGGGTGGCCGATCTGGACCTGCCCGCCGATGCGCTGATGCTTTGCGATGATTCACCCGTGCGGGCGCTGGTCCTCGGCTCCTTTCCGATCGCGCTGGAGCCCGCCGGTGACGCCTTGCGCCGTCTCGTGTCGCGCGAAGCGGGCCGGCGGCTGATCAGCCTCGACCCCAATCTGCGCTCGGCGCTCACGCCCCCCGACGCGGTCTGGCGCGGTGCCTTCGAGGCCTGTCTGGCGAAGGCCGATATCGTCAAGGCGAGCGCGGCGGATGTCGCGACGGGTTACGGTGATGCGCATGGCTTTGCGGCGCGGGCGCTCGCCGATCACGCCTCCGCCGGCCCCGCCCTCGTGGTCGTCACCGAGGGCGGGGCCGGTGCGCGACTGCATCATCGTGATTTCAGCCTCACCGTGCGCCCGCCGCAGGTGACGGTCGTCGATGCGGTGGGCGCCGGCGACAGTTTTCACGCCGCATTTCTGGCGGCTTTAGCCCGCTACGGTCCCTTTGATCGCGCGGGCCTCGCGGCTTGCGGCGCGGATGCCCTGCGCTTCCCGCTCGCCTATGCCGCGAGCGCGGCGGCGCTGACCTGCACCCGTGCCGGCGCCGACCCGCCCGATCACGCATCGATCATGCAACATATTGGCGATGCGGTCGTTTCATAACTGGATCTGATTGCGCAAGAGGCAGCCTGATGGCGAAACAGCTGAGTCCGAGGGATCCGAACTGGTGGCGCCACGCCGTGGTCTACCATATCTACCCGCGCTCTTTCCTCGACAGCAACGGGGACGGGATCGGTGATCTCGCCGGCATCACCGCGCAGCTGGATTATGTGGCGGATCTGGGTGCGGATGCGATCTGGGTCTCGCCGTTCTTCGTCTCGCCCATGGAGGATTTCGGTTACGATGTGGCCGATTATTGCGATGTCGATCCGATCTTCGGCACGCTCGCCGATTGCGATACCCTGATCGCGGCGGCGCATGAGCGGGGCCTGCGCGTGATCATCGATCTGGTGCTCTCGCACAGTTCGAACCGCCATTCATGGTTTCGCGAGAGCCGCTCAAGCCGCGACAACGCCAGGGCGGACTGGTATGTCTGGGCCGATCCCAAGCCGGACGGCACCCCGCCCAACAACTGGCTGTCGATCTTCGGCGGGCCGGCCTGGGAATGGGATTCGCGACGCAGGCAGTATTATCTGCACAATTTCCTCGCCTCCCAACCGGATCTGAACTTCCACAATCCTGAGGTTCGTGACGCCGCGCTCGACGTGGCCCGGTTCTGGCTCGATCGCGGTGTCGACGGGTTCCGGCTCGACGTGGTCAATTTCTATTTTCACGACGCGGAACTGCGCGACAATCCGCCCCTGCCGCAGGAGCACGCCGTGGCGGGGCTGGCGCGCACAAACCCTTACGCCTATCAGGATCACGTCTATTCCAAGACACGCCCGGAGAATCTCGCCTTTCTGGAGGATCTGCGCAGGCTCACCGATCGCTATCCCGGAGCGGCGATGTTCGGCGAGATCGGGCCCGACCGCGACGTCATGGCGACCACGGCCGCCTATACCGAGGCAGGCCGGCGGCTGCATATGGCCTATTCCTTCGAATTGCTCTCCGCCCCCTTCATGGCGCAGGCGATCCGACGGGTGGTGGAGGAGGTCCGCGGTGCCATCGGCACGGGCTGGCCCTGCTGGGCGCTGGCCAATCACGACGTCGTGCGCGCGGTCACGCGGCTGCAACTCGAAGCCGACCCCGATGCCGGAGCGGCCCTCGTCGCAGCGCTCGTGACCAGCCTCGGCGGCGGCTCCTGCCTGTATCAGGGGGAGGAACTCGGCCTTGAGGAGGCAGTGATTGCGCCCGAGGACATGCAGGATCCCTACGGCATCCGGTTCTGGCCCGACCAGCCGGGGCGCGACGGCTGCCGCACGCCAATGCCCTGGCATGCGGGCGCGCCGCAGGCCGGGTTCAGCGCCGGCACGCCCTGGCTGCCGATCCCGCACGTGCATCTTTCGCGCGCGGTCGACCAGCAGGTGGAGGAGCCCGATTCCGCGTTCGCGCGGGTGCGGCGTTTCCTGCACTGGCGGCGCAACGAGCCGGCCATGCGCGAGGGCGGGCTGCGCTTTCTCGATGCGCCGGAACCGATCCTCGCATTCCTGCGCGAGAAGGACGGCGAGGGCATTTTCTGCCTGTTCAATCTGAGCACGCAGGCGCAGAGGCTGACGCGGGATGGTCTCGCCGTCGCCGTGCCCCAAGGATTGGGCGCACCGGTCGCGCTGCGCGGATTTGAGGCTCAGGCTTTGCCCGATGGCGGTCTCGGCCTGTCGCCGTTCGGCGTCGCACTGTTTCGGACGCCGGCGTAGCGGCGCACGTCTTTGGCTGCACCGGGATGAGACGGGGCCAGGCGCATGGCTGTCCGGGGGTTGCCATTGGAACGAACATATGCAGAACATGAATCTGGACCGGGTTTGAAATTCCGATGGGGACAGGGCCCGGGACGTCTTGTCGTTTGGTGCGGCAGGCGTCAGAACGAAGGTAACAGGCGTCAACGGATCGAAGGAGGCTCGGATGGCGGGCAGCGTGAACAAGGTCATAATCGTCGGCAATCTGGGCCGCGATCCGGAGGTGCGGCGCACCGGCAATGGCGATCCCGTCGTCAATCTGCGCATCGCGACCTCCGAGACCTGGCGCGACAAGCAGAGCGGTGAGCGGCGCGAGCGCACCGAATGGCATTCCGTGGTGATCTTCAACGAGCCGCTCGGGCGCATTGCCGAGCAATATCTGAAGAAGGGCACGAAGGTTTATATCGAGGGCCAGCTCCAGACGCGCAAATGGCAGGACCAGAGCGGCGCCGATCGCTATTCGACGGAGATCGTGCTGCAGCGTTACCGCGGTGAACTCACCATTCTCGATTCCCGCGGCGGCGGCGGCGGTGGTGGGGGTGAGCGTGATGACAGTGGTTATGGCGGTGGGGGCGACGAGTTCGGTCGCTCCTCGCCGATGGAAAACCGTCCCGCTCGCGCCGGTTCCGGCGGCGGTGGCTCCGGTGGCAGTGGCAGTGGCGGCGGTTCGCGCTACGATGATCTCGACGACGACATCCCGTTCTGACATCCGGGCGGGTCAGCCATGAAGGTAAGCGATGGGACCGGCGAGTGCTTGTGCTGATCGCGACGCGCGTTTCGATCTGCTCGCCCTCGGCGAGCCGCTGATCGAGTTCAACGCCGATGCAAGCGATGATCGCTGCCTGCGCGGTTTCGGCGGCGACGTCTCCAATGTCGCCGTTGCGGCGGCGCGGCTCGGGGCACGGACCGGCTTTCTCGGCGCGCTCGGCGCGGATGCCTTCGGCGACGACATCATGGCGCTCTGGGCGCGTGAAGGGGTGGATACGGCCTGCGTGCGGCGCGATCCGCAGGCGCCGACGGGGGCCTATCTCGTTGAACATGGCGGCGCACAGGGGCACCGCTTCGCCTATCTGCGCGCGTCCTCGGCGGCAACGCACTACGCACTCGACGATGCGGCCCGCGCCGCGCTGGCGCGCACGCGCCTCCTGCATCTCTCGGCGATCAGTCAGGGGATTTCGCTCGCGGCCTGCGATACCGGTTTCGAGGCCATGGCTCTGGCGCGCGAGGCCGGTGCACGCATCGCCTATGATACCAATCTGCGCCTTGCCCTGTGGCCGCTGCCGCGCGCCCGCGCGATCATCCGTGAGGCTTTGCGGCTGTGCGACATCGCATTGCCCGGTCACGAAGATGCCGCGAAGATTTTCGGCACGCGCGATCCCGAGGCTCTGGTCGATCATTGTCTGGAGGGTGGTTGCGCCATCGTCGCGATGACACTGGGCGCGCAGGGCGCGATCATCGCCACGCCGCATGCGCGCCGCCGCATCCCGGCTTTTCCGGTCACGGCGCGCGATGCGACGGGGGCCGGCGATGCCTTCGATGCAGCCTTCCTGGTGCATCTTGGGGAAACCGGCGATCCTTTCG
The DNA here is from genome assembly GCF_035311605.1 of Saliniramus sp. Lineage (NCBI taxonomy): Bacteria > Pseudomonadati > Pseudomonadota > Alphaproteobacteria > Hyphomicrobiales > Salinarimonadaceae > Saliniramus > Saliniramus sp. Next base: position 1,050 of record NZ_DATGCW010000033.1, on the reverse strand, counting down.
CCGCCGGGCACTATGCCTGTATTGCTGCCGCGCTGTCGACCACGGGATACGGCGCGATCGCGCCCTTGCCCGGTCGCGGGGCGGTTGACGCTGCCCGCGCGGCTTTGTCCGCTGACGGGGACGGCTGAGCCGCTGACGAGCGGGCCGCGTTGCGGTCGGGCAGAGCCGACCCGCGATGACCGGGTTTGTGCCGACTTTCGATCTTCGCCAGCGCGTGGCATGTTGCAGTGCAATGCGGCAAGTGTGATCACGCGTCGCGGGATCCCGTTGCCGGATCGCACGATCATCGCGGAACTCTTTCGCGCCCTGCCGCGTCTTCGCAGCAAGCGTGCTACAGATTGATGACGGAGAGCCCATGTCCGAGAAAACCGCGCATGCCGATCAGGAATCCCCTGAGCAAGCCCATATCGCTGCGGAATCCAACAGCGGGCAACCGCCACGATCCACCGGTTCCGGTGCCGACGGCAATCCGGAGCGCACGGATATCGACGCGCGCAAATGGCATGCCGAGTCCATCGATGACACGCTGCGGGCGCTGGATGTCGATGCGGATGCGGGGCTTTCGCAAGAGGCGATCGCGCAGCGCCGCGAGAGCTTCGGCCGCAACCAGCTTTCCCAGGGCGCCCAGCGCACCACGTTGCAGCGCTTCATCAGCCAGTTCGACAATCTCTTCATCTATCTGCTGCTCGTCGCCGGCGTGATCACCGCACTGCTCGGCGAATGGCTCGACAGCGGCGTCATCTTTGCCGTCGTCCTGATCATCGCCATTATCGGCTTCATTCAGGAAGGCCGCGCCGAGCAGGCGCTGGAGAGCGTACGCGACATCCTCTCCAGCGACGCCTTCGCTCGGCGCGGGGGCAGGAAGCGCAAGATCGACGCGGAGGAGCTCGTCCCCGGCGATATCGTCCATCTCGAAGCCGGTGACCGTGTGCCCGCCGATCTGCGGCTGATCAGGATCAGGAACCTGCAGACGCAGGAAGCGGCGCTGACCGGCGAATCGACCGCCGTCGAGAAGAAGACCGATCCGGTCGAGGAGAATGCCGATCTCGG
>NZ_DATGCW010000032.1:0-8030 GCF_035311605.1 Saliniramus sp. | reverse complement strand
ATGGCGCGGGCGGCGAACCCGCCGCCGCCGGTATGGATCGGGATACCGTCGGCCTGGCTGACCACGGTGCCCTCGGCATCCGTGAGGAAGCACGAGAAATCGTGCGCCTGGCTGAAGATCGGGCTGCGTGCCGTGCGCACCATCACCCGTCCCATCTGCTGGGCGATATGGTCGAGCCGGTTCTGCACCAGGGCGAGGATGATCGGATCGATGGCCTTGTGCGCGCTCATGCCTGCGCTCCCCTCTCGGCGAGATCGATGATGAAATTGCCTGCCGCATCGACGCTGAGCGTATCGCCTGCGCGCGCCATGGCGGTCATGGTCTGTTCGGTAACGATGGCCGGGCCGGCAATCGACTGGCCCGGCGCGAGATCGGCGCCGTCAAAGATCGCAGTGTCGCGCCAGCCATCCGGGAACCAGACCCGGCGAGTCTCGCGCCGATGCGGCGCCTGGGTGCTCGCCGGCGCCGATGCTGCTTCGAGCGGAGGCAAGAGGCCGAAGCCGGCCATGCGCAGGCTGGTGATCTGGATGGCGCCGCCGGGCTGGATATGGCCAAACTGGCGGGCATATTCCGCTTCGAAGAGCGCGCGCACCTGCGCGGGATCGAAAGCCTCTCCATCGGGTAGCTCCACCCGCAGATCCGATTGCTGGCCGCGATAGCGCAGATCCAGCGCGCGCCGGTAGGCGGCCTGATCGCCGGTGAATCCCTCGCGGGTGAGGGTCTCGGTCGCGCGGGCGCGCAGTTGCGCGAAGCCCTCCTTCGCTGTTTTCGCGACATCCCCGTCGAGATCGCGCATGAAGACCTGGATGTAATCCTGTCGGACATCCGATTGCAAAAGCCCCATGGCGCAGAAGGCGCCGGCCTGCCGGGGTACATAGACGCGTCTGGCCCCCAGCATCGCCGCAACGCTCGGCCCGTGCAGCGGCCCGGCGCCACCGGCGGGAACGAGGGTGAATCCGGCGGGGTTGAAGCCGCGCTGCACGGAAATCCGCTCCACCGCATGCAGCAGATGCTGCTCGACCAGCCGGATGATGCCGGACGCGGCATCCTCGATACTGATGCCCAGCGGCTCGGCGACGCGGGTGCGGATCGCCTCGCGGGCGAGCTCCCGGTCCAGGGTGACGGAGCCGCCGGCATAGGCGCCGGGCGCCAGACGCCCGAGCACGAGCTGGGCATCGGTGACGGTCGGCTCGGTGCCGCCATGCCCGTAGCAGGCCGGGCCCGGACGCGCGCCGGCGCCCTTGGGGCCGGCAAACAGCATCCCCGCCGCATCGACCCCGGCAATGGTGCCCCCGCCCGCGCCGACGGTATGGATTTCGACGGAAGGCACAGCGAGGTGGTAGCCGTCGATTTCGAGCGCATCGCTTGTCGCCACCTGGCCCGCGCTCATGAGGGCGACGTCGCAGGAAGTGCCGCCGATCTCCATCGAGATCAGATTGTCGTCGCCCAACGCATTGGCCGCGAGCGTCATCGCGCCGACCCCGGCAGCGGGGCCCGAGAGAACCAGATTGACGGGCCGGTCGGCGATCTGGTCGACGGAGACGACGCCCCCGTTGCTCTGGCTCATCAAGAGGGCACCGGGCAGGCCAAGGCGCTGCAATTCCTTCGCCAGATCGCGCAGATAGGTGACGACGCGCGGCGCGACATAGGCGTTCATGACGGCTGTGGAACTACGCTCGTATTCGCCGATCATCGGCGCAATGGCACTGGAGCGGCTGACCCATTCGCCGGACCAGCTTTCCGCCAGAGCCTGCGCAGCTGCATCCTCGTGGCGGCCATCGGCATAGGCGTTGAACAGGCAGATCGCTACTGCCTCGACGCCCTCACGGGTGAAGATCTCGCCGGCTGCGACGGCATCCGCGGGCTCGATCGGCGTGACTTCCGCACCTTCGCTGTCAAGGCGCCCGCGCACGGGCAGGCGCAGATAGCGGGGAACGAGCACCGGCGGGAAGGGTTTGCGGTGATCCCATGGATTTTCGCGGATGCCGCGCCGGATTTCCAGGCTGTCGCGAAAGCCGTGGGTGGTGAGAAGCCCGACCTTCGCGCCCTTGCCTTCGAGCACGGTGTTGGTGGCGACCGTGGAGCCGTGCACGAAGAGCCGGCATTGCGCGAGGTAATCCTCGACCGGCACGGCCAGATTGGCTGCCGCCTTGCGCACCGCATCCAGCACACCCTCGCCGGGATTGGCCGGGACGGAAGGCGTCTTCACGATCATCAGCGCGCCTTGCGCATCAACCATGACCAGATCGGTGAAGGTGCCGCCGACATCGACGCCGATGCGCCAGGGCGGGATCATGCCCGCCGTTCTCGCCTGATCTCCCTGTGCGTCTGTCACTTGCGCCCCCGCTCACCGCTCTGTTTCCTCATGACGCTGCAGTCTGCCCAAGCATGACGCTGGGGCAAGTGTGGAAACCACCCATCCGGTTCGGGTCTTCACCGAATCCGATGGCAGCCGGCATGCCTTGCTCAGGTCCTCCAGGTGAGGAAGAAGCGCTCGGCACGCCCGATCAGCCAGCTGATAGTCAGCCCCAGGATCGAAAGCATGGCGACGCCGGCAATGAGCTGCTCGATGGCAAACAACGATCCGGCCATCAGGATATAGGCGCCGATCCCGAATTGCGCGCCGATCATCTCGGCGGCGACCAGCAGAACGATGGCAATCGAGGCCGAGATCCGGAAACCGGAGAGGATGGCGGGCATCGCGCCGGGGATGATGATCTTGCGCACGATCGAAAGCCAGGAAAGGCCAAAGGATTGGCCCATCCGGATGAGATTGCGGTCGACATTGTCGACGCCGCCATAGGTGGCGATCACGGTTGGGAAGAAAGCGCCGAACAGGATCGTCGCAACCTTCGAGCCCTCGCCGATGCCGAACCAGACGATGAAGAGCGGCAAAAGCGCGATCTTGGGGATCGGAAACAGCGCCGAGACCACGGGCGAGAGCCCGGCGCGCATCACCGAGAACAAAGCGATGGCGAGCCCCACGGCGACGCCGATGGCAGTGCCCAGCGTCCAGCCGACGATCAGCCGGAACAGGCTCGCCTCAAGATGGCGCCACAGCGTCCCCGTGCGCACCAGATCGACGAAAGCGCCGAAGGCGGCAGAGGGGGCGGGGAGGGCGATCGGGCTGATGAAGCCGGTCTGCGAACCGAGCTCCCACAGGCCGATGAGGGAGATGAAGACGAGCGGCGAAATCAGGCTCAGGGGCCTGTGGGTGAAGCCGCCGCCGCGAAACGGCACCGGACGCAGACCACCCTTGCCCGCGCTTGCGCCGTGGCGGGTGCTCTTCTGCAGCGGGACTTCGCGCCAGCTTTCCTTGCCGAGTGTGGTGTCGCGGGATTCAGCCGGCATCGGAGAGCTCCCTGTCTGCCGCGCGGGCCTCGTCGCGCATCGCTTCCCAGAGCCGGCGCTGGATTTGCTCCAGTTCGAGCACACGCTCGGGCCGCTCGTCCAGCGGGATATCGATGGCGACCATCTCGCGAATGCGCCCGGGCCGGCGCGACAGGACCATGATGCGATGCCCGAGGCGCACGGCCTCCGCAAGATTATGCGTGACATAGGCCGCCGAGAAACGCTCGCGCTTCCAAAGATCGATGAGATCGTCGAGCAGCAATTCCCGGGTCTGGCTGTCGAGGGCCGAGAGCGGTTCGTCCATCAGCATCACGGCGGGACGCACCGCGAGCGCGCGGGCGATGGCGACGCGCTGCTTCATGCCGCCGGAGAGCTGACGCGGCCAGGCACTGGCGAATTCCGAGAGTTTGGTCCGCGCCAGCACATCGTCGATGATCGCCCGCGATTGCGCGCCGCGAATGCCGTGATCCTCCAGCACGAGGCTGACATTGCCCGCGACGGTGCGCCAGGGCAGGAGGGCGAAATCCTGGAAGATGTAGGTCAGCGGGTTGAGCGAATCCGCAGGCGGCTCGCCCGCGATCAGAACCTGCCCCCGGTCGGGGCGCTCCAGCCCGCCGATGAAGCGCAGGAGCGTGGATTTTCCGCAGCCCGACGGGCCGATGATGCAGATGATCTCGCCCGGCGCGACGCTGAAGCTGATCTCACGCAGCACCTGCGTCTCGCCGTAATCGTGGCTGACGCCTTCGATCCGCAATTCCATGTTGGGTCCCGCCGACTATGGTAATAGGACCGCCGCCGTGAAGGGCGGCGGTCCGAACGGCTTGCTCAGTAGGTTTCGACGAAACTGTTATCGACCAGGGTCTCGATCGAGGCATCGGCCGGCACCAGCCCCTCCGACACGAACCATGCGAGCTGGTCGCGGATGCTGGTCAGATTCATGCGCGCATCCGGATTGACGCGCATGGCGCCGGCACGAATGGCCGCATCGGCATTCTCGAACGGGCGATCCGTACAGACGTATTCGTGGATTATCCGGCTGATCTCGACGATCTCGTCCTCGCTCATCGTCTGGTCCACGAGCGCGGCATTATAGTCGTCGACCCCGCGCGCGAAGCCGGGGCGGGGTGCTTTCGATGTGATTCGGTTCGGTCATGAAGCAGGGCGCGCGGCCTGCCATCCTCACTTGCAGTGGTTCCAGCCCTGGAAGAGGTAGAAACCATTGAAGCGCGCCGCACGGGAGGCGATGCTGCCGTCAAAACCGGGCTGTTCGCGCGAATCGGCGGCAATGCGCCCGCCAAATTCCCAATCCTCTCCCGCGATGAAGGGCGGAACGACACGGTCTTCGGGAACGGCGCAAAACAGATCAGGCGCTTCACGCCGGCGGAAGAGATTGAAGGCGCAGGCACGGCGTGAGGCTTCGACAGCCGCTTCGTTCGGTACAATATTATGATCAGCAAGCATGATTTTCCCCAAACTTTTATTATTTCTGCGGCAAGTTACGCGCCGCATTACGATTGAGATGGACATAATGCCGAAAAACGGCAGTTAAATGACAGGTTATCATGTTTTTCGAAATTTCTCACTGTGGCAGGTCGTGAAATGCCCGGTCTTGATGATCCCTTCTGGCTGCAACTCCTGCTGAAAATGCTGGCAAGTGCCCTTCTCGTGGTCACGGCGTCCTTCGTCGTCGAACGCAGCGGGCCGTTGGCAGGGGCGATGATCGCGACGCTGCCGCTCTCCGCCGGACCGAATTTCGTCTATCTCGCCATGGATCACGGGCCGGTCTTCCTCGCCGAGGTGGCGCGAATCGGCATGCAGGTGAATGTCGGCAATGCCTTCTTCGTTCTCGTCTATGCCACGATCGCGCCGGGGCGGCGGCTGGCGCCGGCACTGCTTGCCGGGTTTGCCGGCTGGGGCGGCGCGGTCTTCGTCATGCGCAGCATCGATCCGGGCCTGCCGGCCACGCTGGCGATCAGCGCCTTTGTCTTCACCGCCGCATTTCTCGCGATTCGCCGCAAGCTCGGCAACGAACGCCCGCCGCCGGCGCCGCGCACGCCCTTCGATCTGCCGCTGCGCGCGATCACGGTGATGCTCCTCGTCGCCGCCGTGGTGATATCGGGGCGCCTCGCGGGGCCCTCCGTGGCCGGTGTGCTCGCGATCCTGCCGCTGGTTCTGAGCTCTCTCGTCATCATCCTGCATCCGCGCATCGGCGGTGCGTCGACGGGTCAGGTGATGCTCAACGGCTTTCCCGGCCTGATGGGCTTCGGCATCGCCGTGGGCAGCGTGAGCGTGGCGGCAATGCCGTTTGGGTCGACGCTCGCCTTGACGGGCGGGCTCGTCGTTGCCGTGATATGGAATTGTGCCGTCATGCTGATCGCACGACGGCGGCAAGCACACCTGCGCATCACCGCCCGTTCCGGAAGGCCATCATGAACACGATCCGCGACCAGCTCGAAGCCATTCTCGCTCGCCTCGATGCGCGCGCCCGCGATGAAAAGGTCTATACCAAGCTCTACAAGGAAGAGGCGCGGCTTGCCGCCGATGCGGCGGATGCGCGCCGCAAGGCCGGGATCAGCCTCGGGCCCCTCGACGGGCGCATCGTCTCGATCAAGGATCTGTTCGACGTGGCCGGCGAGACGACGCTCGCGGGTTCGGTGATCCTGCGCGACATGGCCCCCGCGACCGCCGATGCGCCGATCCTTGCGCGCCTGCGCCGGGCGGGTGCGGTGATTACGGCCAAGACCAACATGTCGGAATTCGCCTTCTCGGGGATCGGCATCAACCCGCATTACGGCACGCCCGGCTGCGCTGCCGATCCGGACCGCATCCCCGGCGGTTCCTCCTCCGGAGCAGGCGTCGGCGTCGGTGAGGGTACGGCGGAGATCGCCATCGGCACCGATACCGGCGGCTCGGTGCGCATTCCCGCCTCGCTCAACGGCTGCGTGGGCTTCAAGCCGACAGCGCGGCGGGTACCGAAGGAGGGTGCCTATCCGCTGTCCCATGCGCTCGATTCGATCGGCCCGCTGGCGCGCAACGTCGCCGATTGTGTCGCGACCGACGCGATCATGGCCGGCGAAGATCCCTGGGTGCCTGAACCGATGGACGTGGCCGGTCTGCGCATCGGCGTGCCGCGCGGGCGGCTGTTCACGCAGACCGAGGAGATGGTCGCGAGCGCCTTCGAGACCAATCTCGCCCGGCTGGAGCGCGCGGGGGCACGCATCGTCGATATCAATATCGAGGATCTGCTTGAGGCGATGGGCGGCCTGATGGCAGATGCGCCGCTGGTGGCGATCGAGGCGGCTGCCGTGCATGCCGATCATATGGGTTTCGACGACAAGCTGTTCGATCCGCTGGTGATCTCGCGCATTCGCATGGGCGCGACGATGCCCGCAGCCGGCTATATCCGGCTGATGCGCGCCCGCGATGAACTGATCGCGCGCATGGATGCCCGCCTCGCGGCCTGGGACGTGGTGGCGCTGCCCGCCACTGCCACATCGGCCCCGCCGATCGCCGAACTCGAAGCCGATTTCGATCGCTACATGAAAGCCAATATGCTGATGCTGCGCAACACCACGTGGGGCAACCAGTTCGATCTCACCGGTATCTCGCTGCCCATGCAGGGGCTGGCGCGTCCGGCGGGGATCATGTTCGTCACCCGCAACGGTCATGACAGGCGGCTTCTGAACGTTGCTGCGGGGCTCGAACCGGTCATCTGCGCCGCGTGATGGGCGCAAGCCCCATGCCGCTGGGGCATCCGCGCCGCTTGACGGCGGCGTCGGCGATGGTGATCCCGGAATGAAACGCGCGCCCGCCGGCGCCACGATAAGGAGACGAGATCATGGCCGAAGCCTTCATCTGCGATTATCTGCGCACCCCGATCGGCCGCTTCGGCGGCGCGCTCGCGAAGGTGCGCACCGATGATCTCGGCGCCATTCCCCTGCGTGCCCTCATCGCGCGCAATCCCGGCATCGCCGTGGCGCTGGAGGAGGTCTATTTCGGCTGCGCCAACCAGGCCGGCGAGGATAACCGCAACGTGGCGCGCATGGCGAGCCTGCTGGCCGGCCTGCCGGAGAGCGTTCCGGGCGTGACGCTCAACCGGCTCTGTGCTTCGGGTATGGAAGCGGTGGGCGCCGCCGCGCGGGCGATCAAGGCGGGGGAGATCGATCTCGCCATTTCGGGCGGCGTCGAAAGCATGACCCGCGCGCCCTTCGTCATGGGCAAAGCGGAAACCGCTTTCCAGCGCAGCGCCGAAATCCATGACACCACAATCGGCTGGCGTTTCGTCAACCCGCTGATGAAGCAGCAATACGGCATCGATTCCATGCCCGAGACCGGCGAGAACGTGGCTGAGCAGTTCGGCGTCTCGCGTGAAGACCAGGACGCCTTCGCCCTGCGCTCGCAGCAGCGCGCCGCGAAGGCACAGGTCGACGGTTATTTCGCCGGCGAGATCACCCCGGTCGAGATCAAGGGCCGCAAGGGCGAGGTGACCATCGTCGATACCGATGAACATCCGCGTCCCGAGACCACCATGGAAATGCTGGCCAAGCTGAAGACGCCGTTTCGCGATCCCGGCTCGGTAACGGCGGGCAACGCGTCGGGCGTCAATGACGGCGCGGCGGCGATGATCGTGGCTTCCGGGGCGGCGGTGGAGAAATACGGGCTGACCCCGATCGCGCGCG
>NZ_DATGCW010000031.1:0-13984 GCF_035311605.1 Saliniramus sp. | reverse complement strand
GCGTATCATGAACGTCATCGGCGAGCCGATCGACGAGGCCGGCGACATCGAGATGGAGGGCTTGCGCGCCATCCACCAGGAAGCGCCGAGCTATTCCGAGCAGTCGACGGAAGCGCAGATCCTGGTCACCGGCATCAAGGTCGTCGACCTGCTCGCGCCCTATTCCAAGGGCGGCAAGGTCGGCCTGTTCGGCGGCGCGGGCGTCGGCAAGACCGTGCTGATCCAGGAGCTGATCAACAACATCGCCAAGGCGCATGGTGGTTATTCGGTCTTTGCCGGCGTGGGTGAGCGCACCCGCGAGGGCAACGATCTCTACCACGAATTCATCGATTCGGGCGTGAACAAGAAGGGCGGCGGCGAAGGCTCCAAATGTGCCCTCGTCTACGGCCAGATGAACGAGCCTCCCGGCGCGCGTGCCCGTGTCGCCCTGTCCGGTCTGACCATCGCCGAGCATTTCCGCGATCAGGGCCAGGACGTGCTGTTCTTCGTCGACAACATCTTCCGCTTCACCCAGGCGGGTTCGGAAGTGTCGGCGCTGCTCGGACGCATTCCCTCCGCGGTGGGCTATCAGCCGACGCTCGCCACCGATATGGGCGGCCTGCAGGAGCGCATCACGACCACGACCAAGGGCTCGATCACATCGGTGCAGGCGATCTACGTCCCCGCCGACGACCTGACCGACCCGGCGCCCGCCACCTCCTTTGCCCACCTCGACGCCACGACGGTGCTCAACCGCTCCATCGCCGAGAAGGGCATCTACCCCGCCGTGGATCCGCTGGATTCCACCTCGCGCATGCTCGACCCGCTGATCATCGGCCAGGAGCATTACGAAGTGGCCCGCGCGGTCCAGCAGACGCTTCAGCGCTACAAGGCGCTGCAGGACATCATCGCCATTCTGGGCATGGACGAGCTCTCGGAAGAGGACAAGCTCGCCGTGGCGCGCGCCCGCAAGATCGAGCGCTTCCTGTCGCAGCCCTTCTTCGTGGCGGAAGTGTTCACCGGCGCGCCCGGCAAGCTCGTCTCCCTCGAGGATACCATCAAGGGCTTCAAAGGGCTGGTCGAAGGTGAATACGATCACCTTCCCGAGGCCGCCTTCTACATGGTCGGCAGCATCGAAGAAGCCGTCGAGAAGGCGCAGAAGCTGGCAGCCGAAGCCGCGTAAGCCGATCGACGATCCCATGTGGCCCGGTCTTGCGACCGGGCCGTGACCCGCCGTCGGCGGGCCTCATTGCGAGCGCATCAGGAACGAACCAATGGCCACCTTCCACTTTGAACTCGTCGCCCCGGAGCGCATCCTCTATTCCGGCGAAGTCGAGGCCGTGGAACTGCCCGCCACCGAAGGCGACATGACTGTCCTCGCGGGCCATGCCCCGGCCATGACCACGTTGCAGACCGGCTTTCTCGTCGTCGGCGAGGGGGCTGGCAAGGGCAAGCGGATCCTGATCCAGGGCGGTTTCGCCGATATCGGTCCAAAGGGCGCCACCATCCTCGCCGAGCGCGCCACGCCGGTCGAGGAACTCACGACCGCCTCGCTGGAGGAAGAGATCCTGCGCGTGCGCACAACGGCTGATTCGAAGGATGAGGGTCCGGAAAAGGAAGCCCTCAAGGCGACGATCCACAAGCTCGAAGAAGCCAGGGCGACCCTGCGCGGCTGAGGCCGCCGGCTCGCGGCGCGGCAATCCCGTGGCGCACGGATTCCCGTCGGCACAGCGAAGACGCAGATGATGCACAGGGGCGCCACCACCCGCCCTTCGCATGTCGGTTGATGTGCGAGATGCAGCGCCGCTTTGGCGAGGCCTGTAGATCGCTCCGCAGGTTTGCGCGCCTGTCTATCCCCATCTCGTGCCCATCCCCGGTTCTTGCCCATCCTTTCCGCTTGCCGATCCCGCTTCAGCCGTGCAGCATCGGGCGCCTTGAGAGCAGCCTATCCGCCGGAGACCGTTCATGGCCTATTCCCGACGACGCTCCTATGAACCCGGGCACCGACCCAAATTCCTCGTCATCATAGACGAGACCCACGAATGCGCCCGCGCGGTTCGTTTTGCAGCGCGCCGCGTGGCGCGGCTGGGCGCAAAGCTTGTGCTGCTTTCGGTTTCCGAACCGCCTGACGGCTTCGAATGGCTCGGTGTGGGGGACGTGATGCGTGCCGAGGCCGAGGAAGAGGCGCAGGAGCGGCTCGAACAGGCCGCCGAAATCGCGCGTGAGGCGGCGGGCGTTCAATCGGAACACGCCATCCGCATGGGCGCCAAGACCGATGAAATCCTCAAGCTGATCGAGGAGGATGAAGACATCTCCTTCCTCGTGCTGGCCGCCGGCACCGCCTCCGAAGGTCCCGGCCCGCTGGTCACGAGCCTCGCCGGCAAGGCGGCATCGACCTATCCGGTTCCCGTGGTCATCGTTCCCGGCGGGCTGAGCGATGAGGAGATTGACGCGATTGCCGGCTGAACGGTTCCCGACCCTGCGCCTATCACAAATCACAGGTCAACCCCGATGATCCGCGATCCTTTTGCTTTCATGGGCACTTCGACGCTCCCCGCCGACGCTGCCGTGCGCCGTGCGGCACCCGCCGTGATCTGCTATCCCACGCACACCTTGCCGACACCTGACATGGCCGCGTATTGTGCGGTGCGTGAAACGCTCACCGCGCGGGAAACGATCGTCGTGCCGCCCCGTGAGGCCGGCTGTTTCGAGGTGCCTCCCGGATGGTTCTTTCGCATCCGGTCGATCGAAGGGCCGCAGGTCGGCGATCTCAACCTGTTCAATGCGCGCGACCGCTCAGAGCGTTTTTATTCCGGCAAGACCCGTGCGCTCCACGGCACGCATATCGGCACAGGCGACCGGTTGTGGTCGGGCTTTCCGCATCTGCGCCCGATGGCGACGATCACGCATGATACGCTGGGCTGGTACGGCATCGATGCCGATGGCGGCGCCGTGCACGACGTCATCGGTACGCGCTGCGATCCGTATACACATCACCTCCTGAGCGGCGGCGACAGTTACCATCATTGCTGCCACTCGAATCTCACCCGTGCCCTCGTGCGCCATACTGGGCAACCGGTTGCCGATGTCGAGGCCGAGATCCACGATGTCCTCAACGTGTTCATGTGCACCGGCTTCACCCGCGATACGGGCCAGTATTTCATGAAGGCGAGCCCGGTGCGCCCGGGGGATTTCCTGGAATTCTTCGCCGAGATCGAGATTCTGGGCGTGCTCTCGGCCTGTCCCGGTGGCGATTGCTCCAGCACGCATTCCAGCGATGCGGCGCGCTGTTATCCGCTCGAAGTCACGATACTGGAGCCGCAAACGTCTCCCGCTGGCTGGAAGTCTCCGCCTTTGAACGGCTACGACCGCAGTCACGGCATGTAATGCACGGACGACAATTCAGAGCGCCCGGCCTGACTCCGTCGGGCCGGAACGCGCGCTAATTGCGCACTACCACCCGCGCCCCGACGCGCACCCGGTCATACAGATGCCTGACATCGGCATTGGTCATGCGGATGCAGCCGGAAGACACCGCCTGGCCGATCGTGTGCGGCTCGTTTGAGCCGTGGATCCGGTACAGCGTGCTGCCGATATAAAGGGCGCGCGCGCCCAGCGGATTGGCCGGTCCGCCCGGCATATGCACCGGCAGATCGGGCTGGCGGCGGCGCATGGCGGCCGGCGGGCGCCAGTCGGGCCATTCCCGCTTCATGCTGACGCGGTTGCGCCCGGTCCAGGAGAAACCGTCCCGCCCGACACCAACGCCGTAGCGATAGGCCTTGCCGTCTTCGAGAACGAGATAGAGCGCGCGCTCGGAATTGCTGACGACGATCGAGCCGGGCGGCTCCCGCGTCTCGAAATCCACAACGCGACGCGGTTTCGGAGCCGAGACATAGCTCGTGATATGCCGGTCGAGGTCATGCACGCTGGCCTGAACGCCACCACGCACATGTTCATCCGCAGCATGCTGTGTACAAGCGCCAAGCGCCATGATCAGCGCCGTCAGGCCAGCCATGATCAGGCCCCGGCGTCCATACCCCGCTGTCATTCGCATCACTTGTCCCCCTCGCCCCGACATGTCCGGAGCGTCCGACACGCAGATCTGTCGGGCGTTCCCGGTGATTGTCTTGCCACATCGTTTCATCCGTCGGCGCATATCGATCCGGCAGAATCCCGCGCATATGGCATATCGGTAACGGATGGTAAGCGAGAATGGTTAACGAAGCTATCCGCACCGCCTTTGGCCCGCGACAAGTGTCAGTTTCTTGCAAATACGCAAATTATCATCGGCGTTGCACTGGTAGAACTGGCTGCTGATCCGTTTATCGTGTGCACCAGCGCAAGATCTGCGTGCTGCGACCCCTTGATTCCGGAGATACTCCATGCAGTCCACATTCCGCCGTACTACCCTTCCCCTGATGCTCGCCATCGCCCCGCTGCTCGTCGCGCCTTTCGCTTCCGGCGCCGCAGCGGCCGAGCGTTACGTTCTCGATGCCAGCCACAGCCAGATCCTCTTCAGTTACGATCACCTGGGTTATTCCACCACCTACGGCCTGTTCTCCGGCTTCGACGGCGAGATCGTCTTCGATCAGGACGACCCCGCCGCCTCTTCGGTCACGGTGAGTTTTCCCGTGCGTTCGATGCTGACCGGCTGGGAAGCCCGGTTTTCGCATTTCATGTCGGAGGATTTCTTAGACGCTGCCGATGACGAGATGGTCAGCTTTGTCTCGACCGGTATCCAAGTCACCGGCGAAGATACGGCCCTCATCACCGGCGATCTCACCCTGAACGAGATTACCCGCGAGGTGGTGCTCGATGCCCGGCTGAACGCTGCGGGCATGCATCCGATGGAAGAGCGCGAATGGGCCGGGTTCAATGCCACCACAACGCTCATGCGCAGCGATTTCGAACTCGGCATGTTCGCCCCCTTCGTCAGCGACGAAGTCGACGTCGTGATCTCGATCGAAGCCATGCAGGCCGAGTGAGGCCTCCCCCCTGCGTGCCGTTCGCCGGCACGCAATCAATCGTGAAAGAGGCGCCGTCATGGCTCGATCATCCGATCAGGCAAGCCCGGACAGAACTGATGCGAATGCGGCAGCGCAGGCATCGAAGTCGGCAATCTGGCGAAACAGTGCTGCGCGTTACGGGCGTGTGGCCATGGCCCTGCACTGGCTGACGGCGCTGCTCATCCTGATCGCTTTCCCGCTCGGGCTGATCGCCAATGCCTGGCCTTACGAGACCACGGCGCAATTCGCCCTGAAGGCCAATCTGTTCTCGGTTCACAAGACGCTGGGCATCGCGGCCTTCTTCACTGCCGTTGCCCGCATTCTCTGGGCATTGACGCAGCAGCGTCCCGGACCGCTGCGTCCCGAACGCAAGGCCGAACGGTTCATGGCGGAGACGGTGCATTGGTCGCTCTATCTCGCCATGGTGATCGTGCCGCTGAGCGGCTGGATGCATCACGCGGCGACAACGGGCTTCGCACCGATCCTGTGGCCGCTCGGGCAGGGCCTGCCGCTCGTGCCGCAAACGCCGGCTTTCGCCGAGGCGGCCGGCGCCGTGCACTGGCTTTTTACCAAGATTCTTGCCGCGAGCGTGCTTCTGCATGTCGGTGGTGCACTCAAGCACCATCTCCTCGACCGTGATGACACCCTGCGGCGGATGCTGCCCGGCAGCCGGGTTTCGGTATCCGGTCCCGCACTGCCGGGCGTCGGGACCGGGCGTGCCGGTTTTGCGCATGCCGGGGCGCTCGCCGCTTTCGTCATCGCCTTCCTCGCCATCGCTCTCGCGCCGGCCCTGCTGACGCGCGATGCGCCGGTACAAGCCGCGCTGGCGGCAGATGACGCATCCGTCTCCGGGCAGTCCGTGACGGAGGGGCCGTCATGGCGTGTCGAGGAGGGGCGGCTCGGTTTCGACGTGACCCAGATGGGCAGTACCGTTTCCGGCAGCTTCGCCGATTGGAGTGCCGAGATCATCTATGATCCGCAAGCCCCCGCCGAGCGGCGCGGCAGCGTCGCGGTGACGATCGCCATCGACAGTCTGAGTCTTGGCTCGGTGACCAGCCAGGCCAAGGGTGCCGATTTCCTCGACGTTGAGAATCACCCCCGCTCGCGTTTCGAGGCGACGATTCGTGAAACCGATGACGGCCATGTGGCAGACGGCATGCTGTCTCTCGCCGGTGCGCAGGTGCCGGTCAGTCTGCCCTTCAGGCTCCGGCAAGACGGTGACCGTGCCTCGGCCGAGGGGGCGGTGCGGGTCGATCGCCGGGATTTCGGGATCGGAGAATCGCATACGGATGAGAGCGCTGTCGGCTTCGGAGTCGATATCATTGTTTCGCTCGATGCCGTTCGCGTCCGGTGACATCACCGCATCCTGCACGATTCCGTGGCAGGCTCCGGGGGGGCGATTGCCTTGGCGGTGAATGGTTTGCGGCGCAGATGACGCTTCGCCGCATGCCCTGTCTGTCGGGACGGGGCTGGCGAAGCGGGGTCCGCCTCTCTACATTAGCGTATCAACGGGATTGATCCTGCGGCCCGATCGTTTCATCATTGGGGTTCGTAATCATTCCACAACGGAGTTCAAGCCGTCGACAATGATGGGGTCGTTTGTGTTCAACCGGGTCGTATCCGGCATAGTGGAAGTGCATGCCAGCGACCCGCGTGCGCCGGATGACGGCGACGACGGGCGCGATGCGACCGGAATCATTACCAAGACGCAGCCCCGGACGAAGCGTCCGAGCCTGTATCGGGTTTTGTTGCTCAATGACGATTACACACCGATGGAGTTCGTCATCGCGGTTCTCGAGCGATTTTTTCACAAATCGCGCGAGGACGCCACGCGGATCATGTTGCATGTGCACCATAACGGGGTGGGAGAGTGCGGTATCTTCACCTTCGAAGTGGCGGAAACAAAGGTGACGCAGGTGATGGATTATGCCCGCAAGCATCAGCACCCGCTGCAATGCGTCATGGAAAAGACCTGATGATGTGCCCGTGATGGAAGGATCGGCAATGCCATGAGAACCCTGAACTGCCAGTGCCGTCCTTCACATCTCAACCGCGTCCGACCGTAAGTCACGCAAACCGATCAGAGGCCAGCCTTGCCGAGCTTTTCCCGCTCCCTAGAACAAGCGCTCCACCGGGCCCTCGCCCTCGCCGGCGAACGGCGGCACGAGTATGCCACGCTGGAGCATCTCCTTCTCGCACTGATCGACGATCAGGATGCGGCGGCGGTGATGCGCGCCTGCAATGTCGACATGACGACACTGAAGACCAATCTCGTCGAATATGTCGACAACGAGCTGGCCAATCTCGCCACCGGTGCCGGCCAGGATGCCAAGCCGACCGCCGGATTCCAGCGCGTGATCCAGCGCGCCGTGATTCATGTGCAATCCTCAGGCCGCGAGGAGGTGACGGGCGCGAATGTGCTGGTTTCGCTCTTCGCCGAGCGTGAGAGCCATGCCGCGTATTTCCTGCAGGAGCAGGACATGACGCGCTATGACGCGGTCAATTACATCTCCCACGGGATCGCCAAACGTCCCGGCGGCTCGGAGCCGCGCACGCCGCGCGGTGCCAGCGAGGAAGAGGCGCCCGAGCGTCGCTCGGGTGAGGAGGGTGAACGCCAGAAGAAGAAGGCGGATGCGCTCGACGCCTATTGCATCGATCTCAATGCCAAGGCGCGCCAGGGCCGCATCGACCCCCTGATCGGGCGCGAGAACGAAGTGCGCCGCACCATTCAGGTGCTCTGCCGGCGCCAGAAGAACAACCCGCTCCTCGTCGGCGATCCGGGCGTCGGCAAGACCGCCATCGCCGAAGGTCTGGCGCGCAAGATCAACGAGGGTGAGGTTCCCGAGGTGCTCGCCGGGACGACGGTGTATTCTCTCGACATGGGCGCCCTGCTCGCAGGAACGCGTTATCGCGGCGATTTCGAAGAGCGCCTGAAGCAGGTGGTCAAGGAGATCGAGGCGCATCCCAACGCGGTCATGTTCATCGATGAGATCCACACCGTGATTGGTGCGGGTGCCACGTCAGGCGGGGCAATGGATGCCTCGAATTTGCTCAAGCCGGCTCTGGCGCAGGGAACCCTGCGCTGCATCGGCTCGACCACCTACAAGGAGTATCGCCAGCATTTCGAGAAGGACCGCGCTCTCGTTCGGCGCTTCCAGAAGATCGACGTGAACGAGCCCTCGATCGAGGATTCCATCGCCATCATGAAGGGCCTCAAGCCCTATTACGAGGAATTCCACGGCCTGCGCTTCTCCAACGATGCAGTCAAGGCGGCCGTCGAGCTCTCGGCGCGCTATATCAATGACCGCAAGCTGCCGGACAAGGCCATTGACGTGCTGGACGAGACCGGCGCCTCGCAGATGCTGCTCCCGGAGAACAAGCGGCGCAAGACGATCAGCGTCAAGGAGATCGAGACGACCATCGCATCGATGGCCCGGATCCCGCCCAAATCCGTTTCCAAGGACGATGCCACGGTGCTCGAGAATCTCGAAACCGAGCTCAAGACGGTCGTGTACGGCCAGGAGGCAGCGATCGGGGCACTCTCCTCGGCGATCAAGCTGGCGCGCGCGGGGCTGCGTGAACCGGACAAGCCGATCGGCTCATACCTGTTCGCAGGACCCACCGGGGTCGGCAAGACCGAGGTGGCGCGCCAGCTGGCTTCCTCGCTCGGCGTCGAGCTCCTGCGCTTCGACATGTCGGAATACATGGAGCGCCACACGGTGAGCCGCCTGATCGGCGCACCGCCCGGCTATGTCGGTTTCGACCAGGGCGGGCTTCTGACGGACGGCGTCGACCAGCATCCCCATTGCGTGCTGCTGCTCGACGAGATCGAGAAGGCGCATCCGGATCTGTTCAACATCCTTCTGCAGGTGATGGATCACGGCAAGCTCACGGACCATAACGGCAAGCAGATCGACTTCCGTAACGTCATTCTGATCATGACCTCTAATGCGGGCGCCGCCGATCTGGCCAAGCAGGCCTACGGTTTCACCCGGACGCGGCGGGAGGGCGATGATACGGAAGCGATCAACAAGCTGTTCACGCCGGAATTCCGCAATCGTCTGGATGCGGTGATCTCCTTCGGCGCGCTGCCCCGCGAGACGATCTATCGTGTGGTCGACAAGTTCGTGATGCAGCTCGAGGCGCAGCTCGCCGATCGCAATGTCACGATCGAGCTTTCAGACCCGGCGCGCGACTGGCTTGTGGAGCGCGGCTACGATCCGACAATGGGTGCACGCCCGATGGGGCGCGTCATCCAGCAATCGATCAAGACGCCGCTGGCGGATATCCTGTTGTTTGGCAAGCTCAAGGGCGGCGGGGCCGTGCGCGTCGTCGTCGCCGAGGACGAAAACGGCGAATCGAAGCTGGATTTCGAATTCCCCGAAGGTCCGGTCAAGCCGCGCAAGGAAATCGAGCCCAAGCCGAAGAAGCCGCGCCGCAAGCGGGCCTCCCCGGCGAAATCATCCAGGTCGAAATCCGGTGGTTCCGGCGGCAAGCCAGGGCCCGATGGCGGCAACAAGGGCGGTGATGGCCCCGGCGGGGTGCGCACCGTTCCCAAGGTGCCTTTGGTGCGCGCATGAGTGGCGCGCCCCAAAGGCCGCCGCATCCCGCAACGCCGCCCGTCGATCAGCAGCGGCGGGAACCGCGGATGGATGAGCCCCGGCCCGAGGACCTTCCGATGGAAGATCCGCGTCTGCGGGATCCGCGCTATCAGGCACGCCTCCGGCAAGGCTTGCAGTATCAGGATCCGTTCCGGCCTGATCCGCCGCCGGCGGGGGCGCCACCGCAGCATGACCAGCCTGATCCGGGCAGGCATGCGCAGCAGGCTGCTCCGCAATCGGCACCGCAGGCCGCGCCCGATCCGCAGGCGCGCTGGCATGATCCGCATGGCGGGACCTACCATCCTGCCTATGATCCTGGCTATTCCGCGCTCGATCAGGCGGTCGATGTGCCGCATCGCCCGAGCCCCGGGCCCGGGTATCTGCCTGTGGATCCGGTCAGTCGGGGCTATCAGGATCCGCATGGCCCGCAGCCGGCCCATGGCTGGGCGCCGCCCGGCGCTCCACCCGCCACCCCGATGCCGCAGGCGCCACCGCGCATGCCCCGCAACGTGCATCCGCAGGCCGAGCACGACGACGTTTCCCGGCTGCCCCCCTGGCTGCGCCGGACGGCTGCGCTGGTCAGTGCGGGCGCAGCATCCGCCGCCGCGACCGGGCGTGCGGGAATCGCCGGATTGCGCGCGCGTCGGTCGGAAAAGGCACGCGAACGCGCGCGGTTGGAAGCCGCCCGAGCCGCTGATGCCGTCGATTCCGGTATCGATGCCCAGGGCCCGGGAAGTCCCGCAAATTCTGGAATGCGCCCGACGCGTCAGCCGGGCCAGAAGCTCACCGCGAAGGAGCGGCGCTGGCAGCGACGGCGCCGTCGGCACGTGGCCGAGGAGATTGCCGGCTGGATTCTGGTGCCGATCATACTGATCGCGCTGTATTTCGCCCTGATCGGCGGGCTCGCCCTGTTCGGTCTGACCCTCGAAGACCTGATGGACGCGCTGCGCACGATTCGTGCCCAGTTCAGCTGATTCGAAGGCGGAAAGGCCAGCGCCATGGCACGCAGCCGCGCCGATACCGTGCTCGTGGCGAGGGGTATCTTCGAAAGCCGCGCCCGCGCCCAGGAGGCAATTCGGGCCGGTCTTGTCAGTGCCGATGGCACCCGCGTGCGCAAGGCCTCCGAAAGCATCGCCGAGAATGCCGAGATCGAGGCGCGGCAGCCGCATCCTTATGTCTCGCGTGGCGGGCTCAAACTCGCCGCTGCGCTCGATGCCTTCGCCATCGATCCGCATGGACGAGTCGCCTGTGATCTCGGCGCCTCGACCGGCGGCTTTACCGATGTGCTGCTGCAGCGGGGTGCGCGGCGGGTGCATGCGGTCGATGTCGGGCGAGACCAGCTGCATCCGCGCATCGCCGGCGATGCGCGCGTCGTGGCGATGGAGGGCTGCGATGCCCGCAGCCTCGACGCGCAAGCCTTTCCGGAAGTGCCGGACCTGCTCGTGGCCGATGTCAGCTTCATATCCCTGAAGCTCGTCATCCCGCCGGTCCTGCCGCTTCTGGCGCCACGGGCGGAAATCATCCTCCTGATCAAACCGCAATTCGAGGCCGGGCGCGCGGCGCTCGGCAAGGGCGGAATCCTGCGCGATGAAGCCGTGCAGCGCGATGTCTGCGACGCCATTGCGCGGCTGCTCGATGATGCAGGCGGGCATATGCTCGGGTTGATCGAATCGCCGATTCGCGGCGGTGACGGTAATCGTGAATTCCTGATCGGAGCCCGTCTTGGCTGAAGCTGTTCCCGCATTCGCGCCTTTCGAGGTCATGATCGAGCGCTTGGGTGCCCGTGGCGACGGTATTGCCCGGCATGGCGATGCCATTCTGCACGTGCCTGGCGCGCTGCCCGGCGAGACGGTGCGGGTGTTTCGCGATGAAGGCAGCCGCGCCCTGTGCGACGGTGACGACGCGATTCGCGTGGCCTCGCCGGAGCGCATAGCGCCGTTCTGCCCGGTTCACGGGCGCTGCGGGGGATGTGTCGCGCAACATATGGCACCGGATCTTTATGCCAGGTGGAAACGCGGGCTGCTCGAACACGCACTGTCGCGCGCGGGTCTCGAAACCGAGGTGGCGCCGCTGGTTCCGGCCGCAGGGGCAGGGCGGCGGCGGCTGACCTTTCATGCCATGCGTGACGATAACGGTGTCCTGCGCGTCGGTTTCATGGCCGCGCGCAGCCATGACCTTGTGGCGATCGATCATTGTCCCGCGGCCGAGCCCGGGCTGGCCGGCGCGCCGCAGATCGCCCGGCTTCTCGCAGAGGGGTATCTCGCCGAGCAGTCGGCAGCGGCCTGCGATATCCACGTGACGTCGAGCGTCAACGGTCTCGATATCGATCTGCGTGGCGGGCGAAGCGGCGCTTCGGGGCCGTCGGCGGGATTGCGCCGCCGCCTGATCACGCTTGCCGATGAGTGTGATCTCGCGCGGCTGTCGGTTGCCGGTGAGACGCTGGTGATGCGCCGCCCGCCGCTGCAGCCGATGGGGCAGGCGGCTGTTCTGCCGCCCGCCGGCGGCTTTCTGCAGGCGAGCGCAACGGGCGAAGCCGTTCTGGCGGCACATGTGCGCGATGCGCTGCGGGCGCGACCCGCACCGGGCACAACGAAGAAGAAGCGCAAGCCCGTCCGCCGCATCGCGGAGCTGTTTGCCGGCTGCGGCGCCTTCACCCTGCGACTCGCCGAGGAGGTCGCCGTGCATGCTGTGGAGGCCGATGCGGGGGCGCTCGTCGCGCTTGATCGCGCCGCCCGTGAGACGCCGGGCCTCAAACCCGTCAGCCATGAGCGGCGCGACCTGTTCCGCCGCCCGCTGCTCATGCCGGAGCTTTGCGCCTTCGACGCTGTCGTGCTCGATCCGCCGCGCGCCGGCTGTGAGGCACAGACGCGCCAGCTGGCCCGGGCGCAGCTGCCGCTCGTGGTCTATGTGTCCTGTGATCCCGTGACGCTTGCCCGGGACGCCGCCCTGCTGGTGGCGGCGGGTTACCATCTCGAAACCGTGATACCGATCGACCAGTTCGCCCTGACGGCGCATCTTGAATGCGTCGCCGTGCTCAGAAAGTGATCTTTCCGACCAAAACCGCAGTGTTGTGCGCCGGTTTCCGGCCAAAATTGCCCTGATCCTGTCAATTCCTGCAGTGGATTACGGGGATGGCAGCAACTGCGCAGATCATTGCAGACAATTTTACAGACCCGTTTGACCCGCCGCATACGGCCCGCAACGTAACGTGACGTCATCACAGCCGAGGCCGCGTCGCACGCGGCCCTCATAAGGGAACCGGGCCGGTGCCGCAGGGCGCTGCTCGTCTTGAAACAATGGTGTATGGCTTGATCGAAGATCTCGAATCCGCGATCGCACGCTCGTCGCAATCGCGTCGCACCGACCATCTGCGTCGGGTCACTGATCTGTTCCTGCGCGATGCGCCGGCGCTCAGCGAAGAACAGGTCGATCTGTTCGACGTGGTCATCGCCCGATTGGCCAATGCCATCGAGGCGCGCGCGCGCATGGATCTGTCCGAGCGGCTGGCCGAGGTGCCGAACGCGCCGCGCGGCGTCGTGCGCTCGCTCGCGCATGATGAGATCGGCATCGCCCGTCCGGTCCTGACCCGCTCGGAGCGCCTCTCCGACGACGATCTCGTCGCCGTTGCTCTCGCCAAGGGACGCGAGCATATGCTCGCCATCTCCGAGCGCCGGGCGCTGACGGAGCCGGTCACCGATGTTCTTGTCAAGCGCGGCGACCGGATCGTGGTGCATGCGGTCGCCGGCAATCCCGGCGCGCGCTTTTCCGATGACGGGATGGCGACGCTGGCCGAGCGCGCCCGCGCCGATGAAGCCTTGCGCAATGTGCTCACGGATCGTGACGATGTCGATCCCGAGCGCCTGCGTCAGCTCATGGCCATCGCCAAGGAGACGGTGCGCAACCGGTTGCAGGACGACACGCCCGAGGGCGCTCTGGACCATGCGCTCGAGATCGGGACGCTCGGCCTCGAAGCCGAGATCGTCCCCGGTGCGCGCGATTACCGCCCGGCCATCGAGATCGTCGATGCGCTGGAAGCGGAGCGACCGCTGGTCGAGCAGGATCTGATGGACTTTGCCGGTGCGCAGAAATTCGAGGAATGTGTCTGCACCGTTGCGCGTATGGCTGATCTGTCAGTCCAGGCGGCTGAGCGGCTGTTTGACGAAGGGGATGCGGAGCTGCTTCTGGTCGTCGCGCGTGCGCAGGACTGGTCATGGCCGACCCTGCGCCTGATGCTCAAGCTGCGCGGCGACGCGGCCACAGCCCCGCATCTGATGCGCAAGGCGAAGGAAACCTTCGAACAGCTAAAGCCGAAGACGGCCGAGCGGGTCTTGCATTTCCTGAAAGCGCGCGAAGCGAGCCAGCAACGTGCGAGCCGCAAGGCCGCGTTCCGGCAGGGCG